>CAZKCY010000130.1:0-6750 GCA_964551155.1 uncultured Marinimicrobium sp.
TTTTGGCATGTGTAGGGTGGGCACCGCCCACCGAGCACAAATAAATACGAGGCTAAATGGTGGGCCGCCGAGGTGTCGGACCATTCCACCCGACCGATTAAGTCGAGATTGGTGTTACGAAGAGCCAGACGGTCAGTAGGGTTTGGGGAGCTTTCTTCAGGACCGTCGCCAGCAGGGATGCTGGTGTCGAGCTTACAGGGATGTATTAACAGCGTGTCCTGAAGGAAGATCGCCAAAGCCTGCCCAGGAGGTTGGTGGAGCCCCCAACTAAATGCTCCTAAACAAAAAAAGCCCGAGTTGAATCGGGCTTTTTTATTGGCTCTTTACTTCACAACAAGCGAAGTCTAGTTACTCTGGCACCTCAAACGGAAAATAATCCCGAGCATTGTTGTAACAAATATCCTGAACCATAGCGCCAACCATAGCCACATCGTTCGGCACCATACCGCTCTCCATATCCTTGCCCAGCATGCTGCAAAGTAGGCGGCGGAAATACTCGTGGCGGGAATAACTTAAGAAACTGCGGCTGTCGGTCAACATACCCACAAACCGGCTCAACAGACCCAGCTGACTCAAAGCCTCAATCTGCCGGCGCATGCCATCCAGCTGATCATTGAACCACCAGCCGCTGCCGAACTGCATCTTGCCCGCGACCGAACCGTCCTGGAAATTGCCGATCATGGTGCCGATCATTTCATTGTCGCGCGGATTCAGATTGTACAGAATCGTCTTCGCTAGCTGATCGGTTTCATCCAGCCGGCCCAAAAATTTGGCGAGCGGCTTGGCGTAGTTGTGATCGCCAATGGAATCAAAACCCGTGTCCGGGCCGGCGCTGCGAAACAGGCGCGGGTTGTTATTGCGAATCGCGCCAATGTGAAATTGCTGCACCCAGCCTTTGGCGTGATCCTGGCGCGCGAACTCCACCAGCATTGCGGACTGGAATTTCTCCAGCTCCTCGCCGGTCAATTCAGTACCGCCGCGTACCTTGTGGAAAATGGTGCGGATTTCGGCATCGGTGTAATCGGCCGCGTAAACGGTTTCCAGGCCGTGATCTGAAAGACGACAACCCTGCTCGTGGAAGAAGTCGTGGCGTTTTTGCAGCGCGGCGATCAAATCGTCAAAGCTTGAAATTTCAGTGTCGCTGACTTCCGCCAGCCGGTCCAGGTAGCGGTTGTAGTTCTGGGCATCGTCCGCCGCCATGGCTTTGTCCGGGCGCCAGGTGGGCAGCATCTTGGATTTGAAGCTGCTGTCCGCCGCCGCCTTGCGGTGGTGGGCCAGATCGTGGGTGGGGTCGTCGGTGGTGCACACCACTTTCACATTGGCCTGTTCGATCAGGCCGCGGGCGCTGAACTCGGGTTGGGCGAGCATTTCGTTGCACTCATCCCAAATGCCCTTGGCGGTGTCGCCATTGAGCAGTCGGTCGGTGATGCCGAAGGGCTTACCCAGTTCCAGGTGGGTCCAGTGATAGAGTGGGTTGCGCAGGGTGTAGGGCACCGTCTGAGCCCACTTTTCAAACTTTTCCCAATCACTGGCGTCGCCGGTGCAGTAGTGTTCGTCGACACCGTTGGTGCGCATGGCGCGCCACTTGTAGTGATCGCCGGCCAGCCAAACCTGGTAGAGGTTTTTAAATTGGGTGTTGTCGCCCACTTGCTCGGGTGGCAGATGGCAGTGGTAGTCGATAATCGGCATCTGCTTGGCGTAGTTGTGATACAGCTGTTGGGCCGCATCGGTGTCGAGCAGGAAGTTGTCGTCAAGAAAGCTCATGGTCAAAATCCTCGCACTGCTGGGCTTGCCCACAGTTGTAGTGATGGGAAATGGTTTGGTTACCAGTTTACCTCTTGAAAGCCCAAATATAAACCAAGCTTGTACAGTGAGTGCTCAGTGTGTAAGTGGTGGCTTACCTAATAACCTTTAATATCCAGACTTTTAGTCAAAATGACTCCGCATTTATTTTTTTATAAATCTGGTCAAGCCAATTGCCTCGTAATGCCACTGAGCTTTACATTGTAAGGGTGCTTGGGCATTCTTTGCTGTTGATTGAATAAAGAGGTCACCATGATCAAATCGGTATTTTTGGCTTTAGCGGTTGGGACCTTGATCGCCTGCAACTCTGTGGCGCCCGACGAAAGTGACCAGGCCCAGCCAACCGACGCTCGGGCCACTGCCGAGACCCGCTCGCTGTTTCAGTTCCTGCGCGCGCAGCGGGGTGAAGGCATACTGTTTGGCCACCAGCACGAGACCACTCAGGGCCTGACCATCGACAGCACCGACGGCACTCAGTCGGACACCTACAATGCCGTGGGCGATTTCGCCGCGGTTTACGGCTGGGATACGCTTTCCATCGTCGAACCCAAAATTGAAGGTGATGTATTACTGCAGGCCAGGCTGGCCTTTGGCCGCAATGGCATCATTACCATCAGTACTCATCTGGACAATCCGCTTACCGAAGATCAGAAAGGCGTCTTCCCCGCCGGCACCTCCTGGGATACCACGCCAGCGGTGGAAGCGGCTCTGCCGGGTGGTGAGGCCCACGAGGTTTACACCGGCTATCTGGACCAGTTGGCGGCCTGGGCTCACAGTTTGATCGCAGCAGACGGTACCCCCATTCCTTTTATCTACCGAATTCTGCATGAAAACACCGGCAGCTGGTTCTGGTGGGGCGCCGACCAGTCGACGCCGGAGCAGTACAAAGCGCTGTTCCAGTTTACCGTCGCCTATCTGCGCAATGAAAAAGGCGTGCATAACATGCTCACCGCCTATTCGCCCAACGCTTTCGAAGAGCCCACCGAAGCCAAATACCTGGAGCGCTACCCTGGGGATGAGTGGGTCGATGTGCTGGCGTTCGATGCCTACGGCCCAGTGGCCGACAACGAGGCTTGGTTTGAGCAGGTGGCTGCCAATGCCGCGCTTATGGCTCGCATGGCCGAAGCGCGCGGCAAGATTCCCGCCATTGCCGAAATCGGCATTCGAGCGCCGGATATCGAAGCCGGAAAATTCGACAACCGCTGGTACCGCAAGCTGCTCGAGAGCCTGAAAAAACGACCCGGAGGCGCGCCAGGTGACTTATCTTCTGGTATGGCGCAACGCCCCCAAAGGCGTCGATGGCGGCAAGCCGCACTACTGGGTGCCTACCACTATGGCCGAGGACGAGAAGCGCGGCACCCTGGAAGATTTCCGCGCATTTTATCGCGACGACTACACACTCTTTAACGACGACCTGGGTAACGTCTACAATCGAGTGGAGAACTAATGAAAAAGCGCCCGGCGGAATCGGGCGCTTTTGGTCGCTAGCGGAGAACCTCTATGTGGCGCAAATTGCGCAAAAAATGGTTCGCCCCCTCGGTTGATGAAGCCGCGCTCGAAGCCGCTCTGGCAGAGGCTAAACAGCGCCAGCCGCCACCGGTGCTATGGCTGTTGGGCAAAACCCAAAGCGGCAAAACCGCCCTGATCCAAACGCTAACTGGTAGCAGTAGGGCGGAAATCGGCAACGGCTTTGCCCCCTGCACCCGCACCGCCAGCCTCTATGACTTCCCACCCGAAGCACCGCTGGTGCGCTTTCTCGACACCCGCGGTCTGGGCGAGGTGAGCTACGACCCGGACGAGGACATTCGCTACTGCGAATCCCAGGCGCATCTGGTGCTGGCGGTGATGAAAGCCGCTGACCCCAATCAAAAGGCGATTTTTGAAGTGCTCAAAACGCTGCGCAAACGCCACCCGGACTGGCCGTTAGTGATAGCCCAGACCGGTTTGCACGAACTTTACGCGCCGGACGACGAGCATCCTCAGTCTTACCCCTTCGGAACCGAGGCGGAAGCGTTGCTGCCGAGCTCGATAACCGGCCCGCTTAAAGCACAGCGCGAAAACCTGGGCTCCTTATCCGGTTCCGGAGAAGTCTTCTGGGTGCCGCTGGACTTCACCAAGGAGGAGGACGGCTATGAACCGCAACACTATGGCCTGGACGCCCTCTGGCAGGCGATCGACGAGGCCTCGGGTCTGGCACTTCAAGCTTGCCTCAGGGCCGATCCGCAAGTGCGCGATCAATACGCCCGGGCAGCGCATCCCTACATTCTGGGCTACTCGGCCACGGCCGCAGCCCTGGGTGCCATACCGGTCGCCGACCTGGCTCTGGTGCCGGCGCTGCAATTAAAGCTTTTGCACGAGTTGGCCGGACTTTACCGATTGGCCTGGACCCGCCGCACCAGCTCGGAGTTTTTCGGGCTGTTGGGCGCAGGGGTACTTATGGGTTACGGGCTGCGTTGGGCCGGGCGCGGTCTGGTCAAACTGGTGCCGGTCTGGGGCCAGACCGCCGGCGCGGTCTGGAGCGCCTCGGGCAGCGCGGCGCTGACTTACGCCCTGGGCAAAACCGCCTGCGAGTATTTGGCGCGCAAGGGCAGGGGAGCGAAAATCGATCGGGCCTCGCTGCGCGATGTTTACAAGCGCGAGCTGGCTGCCGGCACCAAACTGCCGCTGACTCGAGGCACCTCTGAGGAGCGCAAATGAAGCCGCTGTTAAAACCTTTTGGCTATCTGCGCATATTGGCCTTCTTGCTGACCATGGTGCCTTTTCTAGTGCTGCCGTTAATGGGCGTGGTCTGGCTCTGGCAGAGTGGCAACTTGCTTTATTGGCTGGCTGCTCTGCTGGTCAGCGGCTTGCTGGGCTACGGCCTGCATTGGTTCGACAGAAGGCGCGTTCGATTACCGGACCAGAGTATCACTGAGCCCAGCCCGGATTGGCCCGCGGGCAGTAAAGGCGCCTGGGAGCGGGTCGAAGCCCTGGCTGAGCGCATCGACCCGGAAGACTGGCCACTGGATGACACCGATAAGCTCTGGCAGCTCGGCCGCCTGGCGCTGGATGAAGTCGCCCGCCACTATCACCCAGGGCGCGAACGCCCGCTGTTGGAGCTGACGCTGCCCCATGCGTTGCTGATTATCGAACGCGCCAGCCGGGACATGCGTTTTACCATCACCGAAAATGTGCCTTTCAGCCACCGCATGACCTTGGGCGGTTTGAGCCGGGCCCGCAGCTGGGGCAAAAAGGCCACCCGCTTTGAGAGTGTGTACCGCGCCGGCCGGGCGGTAGCGGACCCCTTTGGCAGTATTCTGCGCGAGTTCAGCCGCGCCGTGGGCAGTCAGATTGTCGGCTATGGTTCAACTCGTCTGCGCCGCTGGCTACTGCGCGAATATGTGCGCAAGGTGGGCTATTACGCGGTGGAACTTTACAGTGGCCATTTGCTGCTCGGCGGAGAGGAGCTCGAAGCCCCGTCCCAAGCCCCGCCCCAAACTGAAGCTGCCTCGGAGCAGGAGCGCCCAGCCGAGGAGCCGCTGCGAATTTTAGTTTTGGGGCGTACCAATTCCGGTAAATCCAGCTTGATTAACGCTCTTTTTGGTCAGCTGCAGGCGGTTACCGATCCGCTCGCCGATACCACTCAGCGGCTGCAGGCCTACAGTCTGGAGCGCGAAGATCAGCCGCGCGTACTGGTGTTGGATTCGCCCGGTATCGACAGCCGGCATTTGCCGGAAAAAGAGTTGCAAGAAGCGGTGGTAAACGCCGACCTGATTCTCTGGGTTAGCGCCGCGCCGCGTCCCGACAGGGAAGAGGAGCGGGCACTGCTGGAGCGCATTCGCAGTTGGTTGGACGAGCAAGCTCCGCGCCGTAGGCCCGCGCCGCTGATCGTAGTGGTAAGCCATATAGACCAGCTCTCACCGGTTCGCCAATGGCAGCCGCCCTACGACTTGAGCGATCCCAAGAGCGCAAAAGGCAAAACCATCAGCGCCGCTGTCGAGGCGATAAAAAACGATTTCAGTCTCGCCACCGGAGAAGTCGTTCCGGTCAGTTTGGCCGAAGGGCGGCACTACAATATCGAAGACGGTCTCTGGGCCGCCATCCTCGGCAATGAAGACGAAGCGCGCCGGGCGCGCTTTCTGCGTCTTCTCCCCAAGCGCCAGCGGCAGGAAAACTGGTCGCTGCTGCGCCGGCAGCTGACCAATGCCGGCCGGCTCGTGACCCGGCGCAAATCCAAGGCCGAGCGCGGAGAAGAGGGGTAGTCTAAAGGGCATCGGCTGCTATACTTTAGGTTTTCCGCTGCAAGTGAATCGACTCCAGGAGACATCGTATGGCCCGCACTCCCTCGAACATGCTGCCCTTGGGAACTCCCATGCCCGACGCCACGCTGCCCGATGCCTTCGGCAAAACCCACCAATTGTCCCAATTCGCGGGGGATAAAGGCCTGCTGGTGATGTTCATCTGCAACCACTGCCCCTTTGTGCTGCACATAGCGCCATTTTTAGAGGAGTTGAACCAGGAGCTGAACCTGATGGGGATTCAGTGCGTGGCGATCAGCTCCAACGACGTCGAGGCTTATCCGGACGACGCGCCCGACAAGATGGCGCTCTTTGCCGAACGCTACCAACTGGGTTTTCCCTACCTGTTCGACGAAACCCAGGAAGTGGCCAAGGCTTTCGATGCCGCTTGCACCCCGGATTTTTACTTGTTCGATGCCGACTTGAAACTGGCCTATCGCGGTCAGCTGGACGATAGCCGGCCCAACACCGACATACCCGTTACCGGCCAGGATGTGCTGGCCGCGGGCGCGCATCTGCATCGCTACCAACAGCCCCCCGCCGATACCCAAAAACCCAGCCTGGGTTGTAATATCAAATGGAAAAACGCTTGAACCTCTTTGAAGGTTGGTTGCCTTGGAAAAAAAGCTAAGTTAATTCCATCCTGAAAAAAGCCGGTTGCGCCAAGCAT
>CAZKCY010000131.1:0-640 GCA_964551155.1 uncultured Marinimicrobium sp.
GGCTTGAGCATGTTGCCGGCATCCATGGAGCCCTCGGCCTTGCCGGCGCCGACCATGGTGTGCAGCTCGTCGATGAACAGAATCACCTGGCCTTCTTCCCGGCCCAGCTCTTTCAGTACCGCCTTGAGGCGCTCTTCGAAATCGCCGCGAAATTTGGCGCCGGCCAGCAGGCTGCCCAAATCCAGAGACAACAGCCGCTTGTTCTTCAAGCCTTCCGGCACCTCGCCGTTGACGATGCGCTGGGCCAGACCTTCAACGATGGCGGTCTTACCCACGCCAGGCTCGCCGATCAATACCGGGTTGTTTTTGGTGCGCCGCTGCAATACCTGGATGGTGCGTCGGATCTCGTCATCGCGGCCAATTACCGGGTCCAGCTTGCCGGCCTCGGCGCGCGCGGTCATATCCAGCGTGTATTTTTCCAGGGCCTGGCGATTGCCCTCGGCATCGGGGTCGTCCACGGTCTCGCCGCCGCGCAGCTTATCCGCAGCTTCCTGCAGGCGTTTGGGGTCGCCGAATTTTTTCAGCAGCTTACCCAGCTCGCTCTCGCCATCGAGCATGGCGGCGAGCAGCAGGCTTTCGCTGGAGACAAATTTATCTCCGCCCTTCTGAGCCCGGCGATCGGCGAGATTCAGAAGCCGGC
>CAZKCY010000131.1:650-6748 GCA_964551155.1 uncultured Marinimicrobium sp.
AGCCAAGTTTAAAATCCGGCCCAGCTCCTGGGACATACTGACTTCGCCGGTAGGGCTTTTGATGTGAGGCAGCTGCTCCAGGGCTTTGGCCAACTCATTGCGCAGGCCCGCGACATCAAAACCGGCTTGGGCCAGCAGCGGCCGCACAAAGCCGCCGCGCTGATCCAGCAGCGCCTGCAGCAAATGGTAGGACTCGAGCTGAGCGTGATCCCGCCCCATAGCCAGCGACTGGGCATCGGACAGAGCGGTCTGCAATTGGTTGGTTAAGCGATCGATGCGCATGAAATTTCCTCAAACTTTGGTGGATGCCAATAACCACATTGTTAGAAGGGAAATGGGGGCGGAAAGAGGAAAAGCAAGGGATTCGATGGTATCTGCAGTGAATTTTTATTTTCTACTCGGTGACCATTAAAAGCGCATCTAATGGTCCTCCTGCAACCAGATCAGGCTGGCCATACGGCCGGTTTCGCGGTCCCTGCGATAAGAATAGAACCTCTGCCCCTCGGCAAAAGTGCAATAGCCGCCACCATAGACGGCCGTTACGCCCAGCGCCTCTAGCTCGGCGCGGGCCAGAGCGTAGATATCGGCATAGAAGCGCATGGGCCGGCTGCTGGGGGAAAAAGCCGCGCCTATCTGCTCGGCGTGTTCGGCGCTGCGGGCGCCCTTGAAGAAGGCTTCAAGCACGTCTATCCCCACCTCAAAATGCACTTTGGAGATGGCCGGTCCCAAATAGGCCAGCAGCTGCGCTGGGGCATCTTCAAACTGATTCAGGGCACGCCCGACTATACCTTTGGCCAAGCCTCGCCAGCCGGCGTGCACAGCCGCGACTCTGGTGCCGGCCTTGTTGCACATCAGAACCGGGAGACAATCGGCGGTCAGAACCACACAGGCCAAACCAGGGGAGCTGCTGTAACAGCCATCGGCGGTGCGGACCCGCTCATCGGCGCGGGCCGCGACCACTTTTGGGCCGTGAATCTGCTCCAGCCATTGGGGCGGGAGCTTCAAATCCAGCCGTTCCATTAGCCGCTTTCGGTTCTCCGCCACCGCGGCTGGATCGTCGCCCACGTGAAACGCCAGATTATTGCTCGAATAGGGTTCGGCGCTGACGCCCCCGGCGCGGGTCGTGATGCAGGCTTTAACACTTGCCGGCGCCGGCCAGTCGGGAAAAATCAGCTCGTTACTCATTAGGCCTCTCCGGCTTCCTGTTCTTTGGCGGCCCGCTTCAGGCTGGCGAGCAAATCCTGCATATCCTGGGGCAAGGGTACCTGCCATTCGCAATATTCGCCGCTCGCCGGATGCTCAAGCCCCAGCTTGGCGGCGTGCAAGGCCTGGCGGGGAAAGCTTTTCAGATCCTCCACCAAGGCCTCGCTCGCGCCTTTGGGGATTTTAAAGCGGCCTGCATAAGTGTGATCGCCCACCAGCGGATGACGAATATGGGTCATATGCACCCGGATCTGATGGGTGCGCCCGGTTTCCAGGTTGACTCGGACATGAGTGTGGCGCGGAAAACGGTTTATGATTCGGTAATGGGTAATGGCCGGCTTGCCGCCCTCCTCCACCACCGCCATCAGCTTGCGCTGTTTGGGATGCCGGCCTATGGGGGCCTCGATCCGGCCGCCGCCGGTCATGGTGCCGATCACCACGGCTTCGTATTCGCGACTGACGCTGCGCTCTTGCAGTTGCGCCACCAGATCGGTGTGAGCTTCCAAGGATTTGGCGACCACCATCAGCCCGGTGGTGTCTTTATCCAAGCGGTGCACTATGCCCGCGCGCGGCACATTGATCAGCTCGGGCGCGTGGTGCAACAAAGCATTGAGCAAGGTGCCGGTATGATTGCCAGCGGCCGGATGCACCACCAGCCCAGCAGGTTTGTTGAGCACTAAAAGATGCTCATCCTCATAGACTATGTCCAGATCGATCGGCTCCGGCTCCCAGTCGCCCTGGGCTTCGAGCACAGCGCTCAGAGCCAGTTGCTCGCCGCCCACCAAGCGCTCCTTGGGCTTGCCCTGGCGGCCATCGAGGGTCAATTGCCCGTCGCGAATCCAGGTTTGCAGCCGGGCGCGGGAAAATTCCGGGAACAAGGCGGACGCCGCCTGGTCAAACCGCATGCCGTTCATTTCCGGCGGAACCGGGACGCTTTTTTCGAGCAAATCTGTCATGGGGTGTTGCAACCTCTGTACTGAGCGCACCGGCTTCGCAGCCGAATGCTTTGGTATCGGCACGCTCTGTGTTTAAATGTCCGGCCGCGCCGCGGCGCACCATCATACTGTAAATCTACTAATTAAAGAGTTAGAACTCTATGCGAGCCCTGCAACTTCTGTTTATTAGCGTCCTGGTTCTGCTGGCCGCCTGCTCCACCACCGACCGGGAAGAAGAGTACACCAGCGAAGCGGACCTCTACCAGGCAGCGCAAGAACAGCTGGAGCGCAGCCGCTGGGAGCAGGCAATCAACAACCTGCAGGCCCTGGAGGAGCACTTTCCTTTTGGCACCTACGCCGAGCAGGCTCAGCTGGAACTGATTTACGCTTATCACCGCTCGGATCAACCCGAACTGGTAGAAGCTACCGCCGATCGTTTTATCCGGCTGCATCCACAGCACCGCAACGTCGACTACGCCTATTACATGAAAGGCTTGAGCTCTTTCACCGAAGGTAAGGGCATGTTCGAGCGGGTTCTGCCCACCGACTTGACTCAACGCGACCCGGGCGCGGCGCGCGAATCTCTGGCTCACTTCGCCCAATTACTGGCCCGCTTTCCAGACAGCGAATACGCCCCCGACGCCAAAAAGCGCATGCTCTATCTGCGCAACCTGCTGGCGCGTTATGAAATCCACGTAGCCAATTATTATTTCAAGCGCGGTGCCTACCTGGCCGCCACCAATCGCGGACGCTGGGTAGTGGAGAATTTTCACCAGACTCCAGCGGTGCCCGACGCTCTGGCGGTTATGGTGCAGGGCTATCATTTGCTGGAGATGCCTGAACTGGCCCAACAGAATTTGGAACTGCTGAAGCTCAACTACCCCGAGCATCCCGCGCTCAACGAAGAAGGCGGTTTCGACTACCAGTACTACTCCGATGCCGGAAACCGAAGCTGGCTGAGTCGCTTAACCTTCGGGTTGTTCGACAAGCGGGAGGCACCGGGCTTCGATTCGCGGGAAATTTACAACCCCGAATATCGCTAAACACTCCCAAATTTCGAATTTAAAAGGGCCCGAAAGGGCCCTTTTGCGTTGTAAGACAAGAATCTTGCCCCGACCTTACAACCGAAAACAACCGAATTAATCCCCCGGTTTCCAACCCGAGGTGATCGGATAGCGCCGGTCGCGCCCGAAGCCGCGCTGCGTTATCCGAATGCCCACCGGCGACTGACGGCGCTTGTATTCGTTCAGGTCCACCATGCGCACCACTTTACCCACTATTTCGCGCTCGAAACCTTCCTTTATGATGCTTTCGGCGCTGTAATCCTGCTCCACATAGAGCCTGAGAATCTCATCGAGCTGCTCATAAGGTGGCAGATTGTCTTCATCGACTTGATTCGGCGCCAGCTCCGCCGAGGGCGGCCGACTCAGCACCCGGGGCGGAATAACTTCGCTGCGACTGTTGCGATACTTTGCCAACTCGAACACCAGCATTTTGGGGACGTCCTTGAGTGGATCAAAGCCCCCGGCCATATCGCCATAAAGTGTGGAATAGCCCACCGCCAGCTCGCTTTTATTGCCAGTGGTTAAAACCAGATAACCCTTTTTGTTCGATACCGCCATCAAAATCACGCCCCGACAACGGGCCTGTAGATTTTCCTCGGTGGTATCGCGCTCGGTACCCGCCAGCTCATCTTCCAGAGCTTTTACAAATGCGTGATACATGGGCTCGATACTGATAGTGCTGTAGTTAACGCCCAAGCGCTTGGCCTCGTCGGCGGCATCGGCAATGCTGTCTTCCGAGGTGTATTCAAACGGCATCATTATGGCGTTGACTTGCTCCGCTCCCAGCGCATCGACGGCAATGGCAGCGGTCAGGGCCGAATCTATGCCGCCCGACAAGCCCATGACCACGCCGTTAAAACCATTCTTGCGCACATATTCCCGGGTGCCTAGAACCAGCGCCTGGTAAACCGAGGCCAAATCGGTCTGCTGAGGCGCGAGCTGCTGATGCGCTATTTGTACGGAACCTTCATCCCAGCTCAAAGAAACCCCTTCCAGGGACTCCTCAAAGGCCACCATGCGGCGGCAAAGCTCGCCATTGGCACTGACCACTACCGAACTGCCGTCGAACACCAATTCATCCTGGCCGCCCACCTGATTGACGTAAACAATCGGCATATGGCCTTGCTGGGCGCGCTCGGCCAGTAGCTTCTCCCGCTCACGCTGCTTGCCTCGGTGAAAGGGTGAAGCGTTGAGGTTGAGCATCAACCGAGCACCGGCTTCCTTGGCCTGAGCCATAGGTTCCGCCTGCCAGATATCCTCACATACAGTCAGCGCCGTGGGTATGCCTTTGAGATCGAACACCGCAGCGCTGTCGCCGGGCACGAAATAGCGCGCTTCGTCGAATACCAGGTAGTTGGGTAAACACTGCTTGGCGTATTCGCACACCAATTCGCCATTCTGAATTACCCCCGCCATATTGAATACCCGGCCCGCGACTACCCGTGGATATCCGATCACCAAAGCTATATCCAAGTTGGCGGCTTTCAATTGATCGAGAGCCCGTTCGATCCGCAGGCGCATACTGGGGCGCAACAGCAGGTCCTCGGGCGGGTAGCCACACAGCACCAGTTCCGGAAATACTATGGCGTCCGCCTTCAGCTCTTCTATCGCACGGCGCGCCTCCTGCAAAACCCTTTCGGTATTGCCAGGAATATCCCCCACCAGCGGGTTGATCTGGGCCAGAGCCAGGGTCAACTTTGACATAGATAGTAGAACCTCTAGTAGTAAAAAGGGTTGTGGCCGGCTTTTATGGCCAAAATGGCAAACGGCGTATACTATGGAAATTTAACGGCATTGTCGGCCAAAATAACACTTTAGGCAAAATTCCCGGACAATCTTTGGGCGGTCCGGCGACTAATTTTCTCCGTTCATTGAGCGGCACCGCCATTCTATTTGCGACTGACCTCTATTTATGAATCTGACTGAACTCAATCGCGTTTCCCGCTCCAGTACCTACGATTTGTTACGCGTCTACAGTTATTATCGAACATTGCTGAGCAGTTTGCTGCTGCTAATGTTTCAGGGCCAGTTTGCCTCCAATATCCTCGGCAATGACAACCCCCGCTTGTTTCTCTACACGTCAATCGCCTATACAGCACTTGGCTTTGTCAGCCTGCTGTTTATGTGGCGGGTCAAGTTTTCACCTTCGGTTCAAGCCGTCTTTGTCTTGCTGTTGATCGATGTATTGGCAATCGGCTTATTGATGCATGCCAGCGGTGGCGCCCTGAGTGGCCTGGGTTACTTATTGCTGGTAGTGGTGGCAGCCGGTGGCATGCTGCTGCCAGGCCAACTAGCAGTGCTCTTAGCCGCATTGGCGAGCATCGCGGTCCTAGGGGAAAGCCTGGCGCGACTTTGGCTGTTGTCGATCGACAATAAGGCGCTTTTTTCTGCCGGTACTTTAGGAGCGCTTTTATTCGCCACCGCACTGACCTTTAAGTACCTAAGCAAGAAAATTCGCACCAGCAACCAAGAAGCCATCGCCCAGGCAGAACAGGCTGCCCATTTGCAGGAACTCGCGCAATTGATAGTGGAGCGCATGCGTACCGGGATTCTAGTCCTCAATCGCAATCAGCAAATAGAGCTTTACAACAAATCAGCCGCCGAACTTTTGGCCCTTCCCGAACAGGAACAGGGGAAGCTGGCCTTGGAGGATATCCCTGAATTGAAACAACGGGTACAACAGTGGCAAAGTCAAAACGCATCTTCTCCGCTCGTCAGGGTTAGCAATGATGGTGCCAGTGAGGTTAAAGTAAACTTTGCCTCCCTCGGCCGAGAGAAGGATTCGGATACCTTGATTTTTGTCGAAGACAACCGCCTTATTACGCAACAGGCCCAACAGTTAAAACTCGCTTCTTTGGGGCGCCTTACGGCCAGCATTGCCCACGAAATTCGCAAC
>CAZKCY010000132.1:0-6730 GCA_964551155.1 uncultured Marinimicrobium sp.
CAAGTCGGCCAGTTCGTCCAGTAGACGCAAAATCGCGGTCTGGTTCCGCTCGTTGGTTTCGGCAGTTTCCACCAGGCGACGACGGGTGCCCCGGTACAACTGAAGACCAATCAACGCCAGACAGAGTACCGCTGCGGCACTCAAAGCCAGAATCGTCATGTTATTGGGCTGGCGCAGATCTTCCTGCAGAGCAATGGTGCTGGAAATGTCAGTCAGCGCTTCGAGCAACAAGGGGGTATCGTTTACCAGCGCTTCGGCGGCTTGCAAAGCGCTTAACAGGGCGGGAGACCCTTCAAAAATTTCCTGTATCGAACTATTTACAAACTCGAATAGGCGGGCAATTTCAGCCAGGCTCTCCTGGGCTTCCTCATCAGTAATTTGGTTGATGCGCAATGCTACGTCACCTTGCTGCATAGCGCGCAATACTCGACCGTAGATGTTGGCATCTAGGTTGAATTGGTCAGCGGCTCTTTGGGCATCGACATCGCCGCGCAACATCTTATCAACGTTCCGACCAATGCGCTCGGCGCGCCAGGACTGCATTTGCGCCTGAGAAATCAACTCGGGGTCAGCGTTGTTTTCCAGCAGGATTTCAACAATATTGTTGTGCTCGGCCTGCAACTCAGGAAGTGTGTTATTCAACCGCTCCCCCACTTGGTTCAGGAAAATAATGGCTTCACGGTTGCTCAGAATAGTCTGGGCGTTGGTACGTACCTGAGTCCAAATATTATTGTAGGCAGTAAACTCGCGGCTCAGCTCCCGCCGAGTGCGCGGGTCGCTGGAGCGCAGTTCATTCCAGGTTTGGTCCATATTCTGGACCACAGCCTCCAATTCACCGAAGGCTTCTTGATTACCAGAGACCGCCCTCCCGGCCAAGGCGGACAGCTGGTAGGCCTGGGCTCGCAGTTCGGCGGTTTGCTGTATGTAGCGCTGATCCGCGGCCAGATCCTGCTGCACCCGAATGTAGGTGTAGGGGATAGCGACGAGAAACCCTATCAGCAACAGCACCAAGATCACCATCGCCGGGTTGGCCCTGGCGGAGGCCAAAAGGCTTCTGGATTCAGTTTTCATGTGAGCACTCCTGAAAGTGACTAAATGTCTTATTGTTGTTCCGCCTGCGCAAGCCTCTGGCCGTCTACAGACTCATTTCAAAAGGTGAATAGCGAACCACCTAAGTTTTTGCCGCGTTGATAAAGCGCGGGTCTTCTGCCAGCAAACCGGGCCGAAACACCGTCCAGCGCTGCCCGCCTAAGTAATAACTGCCTGCGGTAAAAGGACGAAGACCGGCATCCACTGGGCCGGCCTCGTCCTGATATTCATCGACCGGGAAGTGCTGCATGCCGAAAACCTGATCGACCAGCAGGCCGCTGTAGAGATGTTCAGTTTCCAGAATCAACACTCGGCGCTGTTTGCGCGCACCGGAGAGGCGGCCGCCGAAAAACAAAGCCATGTCGAACAGCGGCAGCAAGCGCCCGCGTACGTTGGCGACCCCCTGAACCCAGGGCTGAACGCCGGGAAGGTGAGTATGGGAAGGCACTTCCAGCATTTCGGAAACTTCACCCAAAGGCGCCACAAAATGACTACCCAAGAGCGCAAAACTGATACCGCTCCAGTGAGGCCTGATATCAACTTGCGCGGGCAGACCTCGGGCGGCTGCTCGACTGCGCTCGGCCAACTCCGACAGCGCCCGGAAAGCGACCCCTGATTGTTCCGACATGGCTAAGCCCTAGCTGGCGAAATGGCGTGAATTGGAGTCATGCAGTGACCCTACGACTTCACTTTGGCAATGGCGGCGGTCAGCATATCGGCGGTTACCGGTTTAACCAGAAAATCTTTAGCTCCCTGACGCATACCCCACACCCGATCAGTCTGCTGATCTTTTGTGGTCACGATGATCACTGGAATGTGGGCGGTTTCGGGCGCTTTGGTCAGCTGACGGGTAGCTTGGAAACCGTTCAGGCCGGGCATGACAATATCCATCAACACCACATCGGGTAATTCTTTCTTTGCCAGCGCTATGCCGTCTTCGCCGGTTTCGGCGGTCAGCACTTCGTGACCACTTTTTTCCAGCATGGAGGTAAGTTTGTAGGTTTCGGTGGGTGAATCGTCAACAATAAGTACTTTGGCCATGGTTACCCCAAGATAGATGAGTCAATCAGACTATTGTTTACTAATTATTTGTTTGTAAATTATTTTCGAAACCAACTAAACAATTCCGAGCTAAGACGCTTCGGCTTGCTTGACGTGAGTCTCAATCGCACCGAGCAACTCGCTCTTGCTGAATGGCTTAGTCAGGTATTGATCCGAACCCACGATCCGGCCTTTGGCCTTGTCGAACAAGCCGTCTTTGCTGGACAGCATAATGACCGGCGTGGATTTGAAATCACTGTTGTTTTTGATCAGCGCGCAAGTCTGATAGCCATCCAGGCGCGGCATCATAATATCCACGAAGATGATGTGCGGGCGGGTATCGGCGATTTTCGCCAGAGCATCAAAACCGTCGGTAGCGGTTACCACGGTACAGCCGGCTTTTTTCAGCAAAGTTTCAGCCGTGCGGCGAATGGTTTTGCTATCGTCGATCACCATGACTTTCAGGCTTTCTAAACTGACGTCCATACTTTCTGACCTTCGAATTATGTTATCAAGGCTGCCGATTCTGGACCTGGGGCCAGATGCTCCCCACCATGTCGGCGACTGCACCAGTTTTGTCCAGACAAAGCGCTTCGCCCGCGGGCGTCCATCTGGATTTTCGATTCTATGAATGATTCTTGCGCCAACAGACTGACGCCAAAGATTTATTGGACTTTTAACACAGTTTTTAGGGTTTATCTATAACTACTTGAATATATAAGGAATCTGTTACTGATACGAAGTTTTTATACTTTTTTAATATGCGTCTCAGAATGTGCGGGCGGCCCTTGCGTTAATCTCCGCCAAGCCTTAACTTTAGCGCGCACAGCAAAAACCGGCAACCCGGCGATTCTTCCCTGGATTTAGGCCTGCATTCTATGAGCATTTCTGTCGGGGTCGTGATGGACCCTATTGAGCAAATCAGTTTTCCCAAAGACACCTCGCTGGCGCTACTGCTCGCCGCTCAGGCGAAGGGCTGGGATCTGCACTATATGGAGCAGGGCGATCTGTATTTGCGCCAGGGCGAGCCCCGGGCCGGCATGCGTCCACTGCTGGTCGCTGACAATGCCGCCGGCTGGCACGAGCTGGGCCCCCGCCATGACCGCCCGCTTGCCGAATTGGATGTGATCCTGATGCGCAAGGACCCACCCTTCGACAACGAATACACCTACAGCACCTATATCCTGGAGGCTGCACAGCTACAGGGAACCCTGGTGGTTAACGATCCCCAAAGCCTGCGCGACTGCAACGAAAAAATCTTTGCCACCCTGTTCCCGCAGTGCTGTCCGCCGCTGCTGGTCAGCCGGGACAATACCCTGTTAAAAGAATTTCACCGCGAGCACGGCGACGTTATTTTCAAGCCCCTGAATGGTATGGGTGGCGCCAGTATATTCCGCTGCCGGGGAGACGATCCCAACATCAGCGTGATTCTGGAAACCCTGACCAATTTCGGCCGACAAATGATTATGGCACAGCGCTACATCCCCGAAATTTCCGCAGGCGACAAACGCATTCTGGTAGTCGATGGTGAAGCCATACCCTACTGCCTGGCCCGCACCCCGGCGCGCGGCGAAAGCCGGGGCAACCTGGCCGCCGGCGGCACCGGCGAAGCCCGGCCGCTAACTGAGCGGGACCAGTGGATTGTGTCCCAGGTGGCTCCCACCTTGAAAAAGAAAGGCTTGATGTTCGTGGGGCTGGATGTGATCGGCGACTATCTGACGGAGATCAATGTCACCAGCCCGACCTGCGTGCGCGAGATTGACAAGGCCCAGGACACCAAAATCGGCGCCCGCCTCATGGAGGCCATTGAACGCCAGCTGTCCGAGCGCCAAAACCGAAGCCCCCGCTAATGCCGAGTAAACCCCAAGCTCAGACTCCCGCCCAAGCGCCGGTCGATACCGGCGATCGGCTGAGCTTTACTATTTTTCTGGCGCTGGCTGTGCACGCCATGTTGATTTTTGGCATCAGCTTCAAGCTGCCGGAAGCCGGCGCCGCAGCGCCGACACTGGACGTTACCCTAGCTAGCCATAAAACTGAGCAGGCTCCCGAGCAAGCGGATTTCCTGGCCCAGCACAACCAGCAGGCCAGCGGCACTGAGGAACAAGCGCGCAAACTGACGGCCGAACGCAGCGCCGAATTTGCCGACACCCAGGTGCGCGACATCAATCCGGCGCCTCAAGTCCAGGCCGCGGCGCCGAGCGAAAGGCGCGAGCAGCCGGTGACCACCACCATCAGCGAAAGCAGACAGAAGGTTCAGCTGCAGGATGACCCCGAACCGCGCGAGGAACGGCAAAAGCGCGAGGGTATGCTGCAAGAGCAGCCGGTGCTCAGCCAGGAAATCGCCAGCCTTCAGGCCCAGCTGGCGCGCCAAAGACAAGAATACGCCAAACGTCCCCGCATCCATAGGCTGACCTCGGTGGCCACCCGCGCCTCCGCCGATGCCCAGTACCTGCACGAATGGAGCAACAAGATCGAGCGCACCGGCAATCGCAACTATCCCCAGGAAGCGCTCAACCGCCGGATAACCGGCAGCTTGCGGGTGTCCGTGTCAGTAAATCCCGACGGCACCATCCAGAGCGTCGAAATCCTCCAGTCGTCTGGACACAGGATTCTCGATCAAGCTGCGGTTCAGATAGTACATTTAGCGGCCCCTTTTGCCAGCTTTCCGGCTGAGATTCGGCAAAAATACGACCGCCTGGAAATCATCCGTACCTGGAATTTCGATATTGCCGGGCTAACCACTTCGCAGTAATCGGTCGGTGTTCAGCAAGCGCCGCTGGCACAAAAAGAACCACGAATTTATTTTTCCCGAGCGCTTGTTTTCCCCCGCGCCTCCCCCAATACTTGGGGGTATGACTGATACTTCAAAAACCCCCTTTAAAAGGCAGGAGCTGACCGCTGGCAGCTTGCGCGATCACTTTTTGATTGCCATGCCCGGCATGCACGATTCATCCTTTGCGCACAGCGTTACCTATATCTGCGATCACAACGAATCGGGCGCCATGGGCCTGACTCTGAATAACCCGCTATCCTTAACGCTGGCCGATATTTTTCAGCAGCTGGAGTTAGAGGACAAATCCGGTCAGGGCGACCAACCGGTGATGAGCGGCGGCCCGGTTCAAGTTGAGCGAGGTTTTGTGTTACACAACGTCGGCAGCGAATGGCAGTCGACGCTCCAGGTCTCTCCGGAAATCAGCCTGACCGCCTCGCGCGACATCTTGGTAGCCATGGCCGAAGGCAATGGTCCCCGCGAATACTTGCTGGCGCTTGGCTATGCCGGCTGGGATGCCGGGCAACTGGAAGAAGAAATACTGGCTAACGCCTGGCTGACACTGCCGGCCGACAAACAGATTCTGTTCAACACTCCGCCCGAGCAGCGCTGGAGCGCGGCGGCCCGCCACCTGGGTATCGATCTCAATCTGATCTCCGCCAACGCCGGCCACGCCTAAGCGACGCCTTTCGATGCTACTGATCGCCTTCGACTATGGCCTAAAAAATATCGGCGTCGCCTGCGGCCAAACCTTGATAGGCAGCGCCAACCCCCTGCCACCACTGAAAGCCCGCGACGGTATCCCCGACTGGGACCAAATCGCCAAATTGCTCAAGGAATGGCGTCCGCAGCGGTTGCTGGTCGGCCTGCCGCTGAACATGGACGGCAGCGAAAGCGAACTCAGCGCTCGGGCACGCAAATTCGCCAACCGCCTACACGGCCGTTTTGGTTTGGAAGTGGAGATGGTGGATGAGCGCCTCTCGAGCTTTGAAGCCAAGGGCGAAGTCATGGCCCGGGGCGGTTCCCGGGACTACGGCAAACATCCGGTCGACTCTATCGCCGCCCGGATTATTCTCGAAGGTTACTTAGAAAACCAAGCCTAAACCCTTGCCGACAAGCCCTTAAAACATCTTGCCTCTATCGCTGGCCTCCTCGCCCTGAATGGACAATTCGTCGGCGGCGTTGGACAGATAAGTGGCATCGGTTTCCGAGCCCAGCTTGATCATCAAACGCAGATCGTTGGGTGAATCGGCGTAGGCCAAGGCGTCTTCATAAGTGATTTCACCGCCATCGTAGAGCTCGTATAAGGCCTGATCGAAGGTCTGCATTCCGAGCTCGGTGGATTTTTTCATCAACTCCTTCAGCTCGCTGACCTGTCCCTTGCGAATCAAATCCGACGCCAGAGGCGTGTTGAGCAGCACTTCCAGACAGGCGCGGCGGCCCTGACCGTCGGGGGTCGGGATCAGCTGCTGAGCGACAATACCGCGCAAATTCAGGCTCAAATCCATCCACAACTGCCGGTGCCGGTCGGCGGGGAAAAAGTGAATGATTCGGTCCAGCGCCTGGTTGGCGTTGTTGGCGTGCAGCGTCGCCAGACAGAGGTGACCGGTTTCGGCAAAGGCGATGGCATGTTCCATGGTTTCGCGCGAGCGCACCTCGCCGATCAGGATCACGTCGGGAGCCTGACGCAGGGTATTCTTCAAGGCCACTTCGAAAGATTCGGTGTCGATACCCACTTCCCGCTGGGTGATGATGCAGCCCTGGTGCTGATGGATAAATTCGATCGGGTCCTCGATCGAAATAATATGCCCTTTGCTGTTGCGGTTGCGG
>CAZKCY010000133.1:0-6671 GCA_964551155.1 uncultured Marinimicrobium sp.
TATCGCCGTTTTAATATGGATTTGGGGCTGGTTTACGATCCAAGCCAAGTGATTCAAATGGGCTTGGTGGTGCGCAATTTGATTCCGAGGGACTACCTGACTGTTGCCGGTGAGCTAATTGAGTCGCGGCCTGTTGCGCGCTTGGGCGTTGGTTACCGGCGTAGGGATTTGCGCCTGAGTTTGGATATCGATTTGACCCGCAATGAGCCTCTGGGTTTTGACCCTGATAAACAATATATCGGTTTGGGAGCGGAATGGTTTTTGTGGCGCAATACCGCCGTGCGCGCGGGTATTCGCACCAATATGGTGGACGGCGAAACCCTGCCATCGCTGGGAGTGGGGCTAGGAGGCAATCGCGGCCATTTTGATTTGGCATTTGCCAAGAGCGCCAACAGTGATGAATGGGCGCTGGGCATTCAGGGCGGTTTGGCGTTCTAGTGCCTTGGGTTGCTGCCAGCGGGCATTCCGGTTGGCCATCTTCTAAAGCAATTCAGCGGTTATTCCCGTCATAGACGGGACTCTTTTCGGCTGATAGCTTCAATTGAATTTCTCTATGAATGAGCATCGAAGGTTCAATTATCAGCTATGCTTAGGCTGTGATAGGCTATTTTTTAACCTTGTTGCTGTGCGCCTGTACAGCCGCTAGATTTTCATAGTGACAGTTTGTCGCTGATGGCAGTTTGGTTATAGAGATCCTTGATTAGCGTATGAATGATTATGAAACAGCCCGCCTGAGCGTTCTCAAACAGCTCAATCTGTTGGACACCCCGCCCAGCGAAAGCTTCGATCGGATTACCCGCCTGGCCAGTAAACTCTTCGACTTGCCCATTGCGGCGGTGTCCTTAACCGATCAAGACCGTCAGTGGTTCAAGTCCCGCGTCGGTGTGGAGCACTGGGAAATCCCCCGTTTCAAGGCCTGCTGCGGAGAAGTGGCGGATGCCTCGGAGGTGTTAGTGGTCCCGGATCTATTGCAATCCGACCACTACCGCGACAGCCTTCTGGCGAATTCGGGGATCCGTTTCTACGCCGGCGCCCCGCTGGTTACCCGCGATGGCTATACCCTGGGCGCTATGTGCGTCTTGGGGACCGAGCCACGCACCGCTAGCGCGGAGGAGATCTCCGCACTGAAAGATTTGGCCGCCATGGTTATGGCTCAGATCGAGTTACAGCACTCGGTGGGGCGGGTCGATCCAGTGACGGGACTCCCCAACTACAATCAATTTATTGACGACTTGGATGATCTGGCGCGCGACCGGCCCGATGCCAACTATTACGTTTTGAGTACCGAGCTGATCGACTTGAGCCAATCGAGTTCTTTGCAGAGGGTGATGGGCCCGGCCTATCTGGATGGTTTGTCCAGAGCTGCAGCGCGCTTGTTGCAGCAGTTACTTGGTGCCGCTTCAAAGCTGTACCAGATTGGTCCCTGTCAGTTTGTGCACCTTGACCTAGGCGCGGCCGAGACGGTCGTCAATCAAGCCCTGGCGCGTCGGGAGGAGCTTTTGGAGCTTAGGCTCGGGGAATCTTCCCCGTTTATGCTGCGTCCGGTTACCGGCATAGCTCCCATTAAGTTGGGCGAAATAGCCCCCGCCGATGCGTTGCGCATTGCCCACAGCGCCGCTCGCGATGCCCGTCAGACAGAGCGTGGAGCCAGTCTTTATTCCGCCGATACCGACGCCTTGCATCAGCGTCGCTTTACCCTGTTATCCCGATTTCCCCAGGCACTGGAATCGACCGGTCAGCTGCGCTTGATGTATCAGCCCCGGATCGACTTGGCCTCGGGAGAGTGCCTAGGTGCAGAGGCGCTGATTCGTTGGCGGGACGCCAGTTTGGGCGATATCTCGCCGGCGGAGTTTATCCCTCTGATTGAGAATACCCCCATCGCCAGAACCCTAACTGACTGGGTGATGGTCAAGGCTATAGCGCAGGCCGCTGTTTGGCATCGTCAGGGTCTAAAGTTGCGTATTTCGCTCAATATCGCGGCCGCCAACCTGGAAGAAAAAGATTTTACTGTGCGGCTTCTGGGCTATCTCGAACAACAGCAACTGCCCATCAGTGCCATAGAGTTGGAACTTACCGAAAGTGGGTTGATCAGCAATGGTCGGGCCGCGCGGGAGCAGTTGAGCGCCTTGATGGCCGCCGGCTTGAAAATCGCCATTGACGACTTCGGCACCGGTTACAGCAGTCTGGCATACCTTCAGCAGATACCGGCCCATGTGGTCAAAATTGATCGTTCGTTTATTTCCGCCGTAGAGCAGAAATCCCGAGGGGAGACTTTGGTCAGATCCATGATTCGCATGGCCCACGAGTTGGGCTATAGCGTGGTCGCCGAAGGGGTGGAAAACTGGGAGAGTTACGATTTTCTCAAGGCCCTGGGCTGCGATGAGGTTCAGGGTTATTTGATCAGCAAGCCGCTGGAAACCGAAAACTTCGAAGCCTGGTTAAGCGAATGGCAGCAGGGGAAGCGGTTGTCGAATCCTAGGCCTGCTAGAGCACCGAAACAGGAAGGCTGAAGCTGTTATGGCTGACTTGGCGCAGACTTCCAGCCTGCTGGCTCTCGGCTTGCAGCATTGCCAAGCGGCGTTCTTCCTGCTGGGTGTGCCAGGCCAGGATGTTGTAGAAGTTGCGAATGTTGCGCACATAGGTCACCGGCTCCCAGCCTCGGGCGTAACCGTGCTTGGTGTGCTTGTAGTACTGGCGCTTGGCCAGCAACGGCAGATACTCGCGTACGTCGGACCATTTGTCGGGGTTGCCCCCATGACTCTGGGTGAGCACTCGGGCGTCTTCCAGATGCCCCATACCCACATTGTAAGCGGCCAGTGCCAGCCAAAGACGATCTTCGCCGGTAATTCGCTCAGGTAACCGATCGTAGAGGTTGCGGAAGTACTTGGTGCCGCCGTAGATGTTCTGGGCCGGGTCGAGGCGATCTTCGATACCCATGTCCTCGGCGGCGGCCAAGGTCAACATCATTAAGCCGCGCACCCCGGTGTAGGAGCGAGCTTCGGCGTTCCAGTGGGACTCCTGGTAGCTGATCGCGGCGAGCAAGTGCCAGTCCAAATCGAACTCGGTGGCGGCTTGTTTTAGTTGCATTTCCCATTGGGGCAGGCGTTTTTCCAGCCGGTAGGAAAACAATAGCGCGCCGCCGGTGGTCACCTCGTTCATATGCTCGTAAATCGCTTTTTCAATGCGCGCCACGCTGCCGTCGGCCTTGCTTCGGCTCAGGTAATCCTGAGCCAGGCGATACAAGCTGGTGTCCTGACTCTGGGGGAAAGCCCAGGCGAGTTGTTGCGGTTCGCCCAGTTCGAAGGCGACTTGGGCGCGGGGAAAGGTGTGGCGGTTGAGCTGGTAGGCGTTGGAATCGACTATCGCGAAGTCGACGCTGCCCTCGTGCACCAGCTCCAGCAGATCGATCATTTCCAGGTTGCTCTGCTCGCGCCAGGTGAGGGCCGGGTGGTGGCGCTGCAGCTCTCGCAGTCGCTCGGCATGAGAGGAGTTGGAAATGACCAGAATGTCGCGCCCGATCAGATCTTCGACGCTGCGCGGGGCCTCGGTGCGGCTGTTATATAGCACCTGCTGATTGACTTGAAGGTAGGGTTCGTTAAAAAGGACTTTGCGGCTGCGGCTTTCGGTAATGGTCAGGCCCGCTGCGGCCAGATGCGCTTGACGCTTGCTGACTTGGCCGAGCATCTGGTTCAGATCTTCCTGATCCTCAATCACCAGCTTTACTCCCAGCTCTTCGGCAAAACCGCGCAGCAGCTCGTATTCGAAACCTGTGGGGCCAAAAGGGCCTTCGTAATAAGTGGTTGGGCCATTGCGCGATACCACCCGCAATTCGCCCGCTGCCAGCACCTGTTCGAGGGTAGTGGGCAATTTGCTGCCCACCAGCAGGCTGCAGCTTGCGATCAACAGCAAGCACAGCAGGCTGTGGGTTAGGGAGGCGAAAAAAAGCCGGCTTTTGCTTAGGTCCATTTACGGTGTCTCCGGTGCTACGGATGCTGAATCAACTCCTTGTGTACTGTCTGGCAGGCCCGAGTGATAGGGCTCGAACTGACCTTTTAGAACACTGATCCGTGCAAAATTTGCGCAATTCTATAGGCTACAGCCGTGAACCGCTAGCTTGTTTTTCTTTCCCCAACATGCTAGGCGCGGATCGAGTCTTGCTTGAATACTAGTCAATCTGGCGTCGAAAGGCGAATTTATTTGAGAATATAGTGATTGATGCCTGAATGTGGCCTGAATCGACAGGGAGGGTGAGTGTTTCGACTCCTGCAGTGGGCAATATCTGCGCTTAAAAGCTGCCTTGGCCATCTAGATCAAGTACAATTGCGCCCTCTCAAAATCCCTCCGACAGCTTGAGGTCGATATTCACTATGCTGATTCTGCGCGGCGCGCCTGCCCTCTCTACTTTTCGTACTGAAAAACTCCTGAATAAGCTGCACCAGTCAGCCTCCGGCATTACTGGCTTGAGCGCCGAGTACTTGCACTTTGTTGACCTGGAAGCACCTCTGGACCAAGCCGAGCAAACGATTCTGCAAGAGCTGCTGACCTACGGGCCTCAGCAAGAATCAGCCGCCACCCAAGGGCGCGAATTCGTTGTGGTGCCCCGGCCCGGCACTATTTCTCCCTGGTCCTCAAAGGCCACGGACATCGCCCGCAACAGCGGTTTGGCGAAAGTGCGCCGGATTGAGCGGGGCGTCAGCTATATAGTAGAAGGCCCTATCGAGCCCGAGCAGCTACCCTCTGTTGCGGCCGCCTTGCACGACCGGATGGTGGAAACGGTGCTGGAACAGGCGACTCAAGCCGAGGCGCTGTTTTCCCACAGTGCACCCGAGGCCCACACGGTTATCGATATTATCGGTCGGGGTCGGAAGGCCCTGGTGGAGGCCAATGAGCATCTTGGTTTGGCGCTGGCGGACGACGAAATCGATTATCTGCTGGAGAGCTTTCAGAACCTGAATAGAAATCCCGTGGACGTCGAGCTGATGATGTTCGCCCAGGCCAATTCCGAGCACTGCCGGCATAAGATCTTCAACGCCACTTGGACTCTGGACGGCATAGAGCAGCCGCGCAGCCTGTTCAAGATGATCAAGAACACCTTTGAATTGGGCGGCGAGAATGTGCTCTCAGCCTACGCCGACAACGCGGCGGTAATCGCCGGCCCGGAAGCCGAGCGTTTTTATCCCGACCCGGAAGGCAAAACTTATCACTATCACCGCGAAGCGGTGCCCATGCTGATGAAAGTGGAAACCCACAACCATCCGACGGCCATTTCACCTTTCGCTGGTGCCGGTACCGGCTCGGGTGGCGAAATCCGTGACGAGGGTGCCGTGGGCCGGGGCTCCAAGCCGAAAGTGGGTCTGAGCGGCTTTACTGTTTCAAACTTGCAGATCCCCGATTTCACCCAGCCCTGGGAGCGCGACTACGGTCGTCCCGGCAGAATCGCCAGCGCGCTCGACATTATGCTCGAGGGCCCTATAGGTGGGGCGGCATTTAACAACGAGTTTGGCCGACCCAATATCTGCGGCTATTTCCGCAGTTTTGAAGATGAGTTCGACGGCGAGCGGCGCGGCTATCACAAGCCGATCATGCTGGCCGGCGGTTACGGGAATATCAAGGCCGAGCATGTGGAAAAACCGCCTTTTGAAGCTGGTGCCAAGCTGGTGGTACTGGGCGGCCCGGCCATGCTTATCGGGCTGGGCGGCGGCGCGGCCTCGTCGATGGCCTCGGGCAGTTCCTCCGAAGCCCTGGATTTCGCCTCGGTGCAGCGCCAGAACCCGGAAATGGAGCGCCGCTGCCAGGAGGTCATCGACGCCTGTTGGCAACAGGGCGGCGCCAACCCCATCGCTTTTATTCACGATGTGGGCGCCGGCGGTCTGTCGAACGCCTTTCCCGAGTTGGTCAAAGACGGCGGCTGCGGCGGCAAGTTCGAATTGCGCAAGGTACCCAACGACGAGCCGAGCATGAGCCCGCTGGCGATCTGGTGCAACGAGTCCCAGGAGCGCTATGTGCTGGCGATAATGCCCGAGGATCTGGCGCGCTTCGAAGCCATTTGTCAGCGCGAGCGCTGCCCCTATGCGGTGGTTGGGGAAGCCACCAGCGAGAAACACCTGTTGGTCAACGACACCCATTTTGACGCCAAGCCGGTGGATCTGCCCATGTCGGTGTTGTTTGGCAAGCCGCCCAAAATGCATCGCACCGCCGAGCGTTACCAGGGCAGCACTCAACTTTTCGCTACCGACAACATTCATATCAACGACGCCGCCGAGCGGGTCCTAAAACACCCCGCCGTGGCCAGCAAGAGCTTTTTGATCACCATTGGCGACCGCTCGGTTACCGGCAGGGTGGCGCGCGATCAGATGGTCGGCCCCTGGCAGGTGCCGGTGGCGGACTGCGCGGTGACCACAGTCAGCTATCAGGGCTATCAGGGCGAGGCCATGAGCATGGGTGAGCGTACCCCTCTGGCGCTGCTGGATGCTCCGGCTTCCGGGCGCATGGCAATCGCCGAGGCGATTACCAACATTGCCGCCACCCGTATTGGCCAGCTTTCGGACATCAAGCTGTCCGCCAACTGGATGTGCGCCGCCGGTCACGAGGGCGAAGATGAAAAGCTCTATCGCACCGTCGAAGCCGTGGGCATGCAGCTGTGCCCGGCGCTGGGTATTACCATTCCGGTC
>CAZKCY010000134.1:0-6647 GCA_964551155.1 uncultured Marinimicrobium sp.
CCGGCTTCGGACCTTCCCTTTTGTGCCCTGTCGATTTTCGGACCCTCTTCCCCCTAACATCCAAACCGCCGCCTCGCTCTGCTAGTCTACGTTAGCAACAACAAACGACAATATATCTTTGGCGGTAGTGATTTCATCGAGATCGCTATACAGCTCCCCGTCCGCTCCTGAGTGGTGGCCGCGCCCGATCAGCGAGAGCAGATACTGGCCGGGGACCTCGGAATCGATGATTGCTTCATAGATCAATGAGGGCTGACCCGAAGACCCGTCGCCGCTGTAGATCGGATCGTCTGGAAAGCGGTCCGGGGTGTAGTACTCATTGAAGTCGTAGCTGCGGTTGACTTCCAGCAGCAGCCGGTATCGTCCCATGCGCGGTGCCGATAGGGCGATTTGGTAGTCGCTTTTGGGCGTCGCGCCGCTGACGCCGTCCAGATCCGCGTTGTTCTCGAGGGGTACGAAATAACCGTCGGCTTCGCGAACCCCGCGGCTATGGCTCCAGTTGGGCAGCGCTTCGGGTCGGCGTGTAGGACCGGTGTCGGTCTCGCCAAAACCCGAGCTGGCGGCTTTGCCGGTTACATACAAAGTGTCGATGTACTGGCCTTCCATGGTTTCCATCCAAACTGCGATCTGGGGCACGCTGGTATAGGTAATACCCAGCATGAATGGCTGAGGCTCTGACTCATAGGAACTGCCCGCTTTGATGAACAGCTCCATGCCGGGATGATCAGCGCCGGCGGTTAGATCCACCAGCGTATACTCCCGAGTCACCGGCTGGTTGGCGGTGCGAAGCTTCTCTCCAAATTCCATTACCGTGGCGAAGGGCACCGCCCCGAGCATCAAGCCGACAACCAACACAAGAAAACCCAGGCCGGAGTATTTGAGCGATTTTTTGCCGACTTTTTTCCTGAGATGATTCAGATAGGATTTGAAGTTGTTTTTGAAATGCAGGATGGTGCCGATAATAAAAAAGATCGAAGCCCAGATGTGGATCGCTCCGACAAAATAATTCCACGGCATCGAGTAGAGTAGTATGCCGGTGGTCATCAAGGTGATGAAAATAATGGAAATGGTTACGGTGGTGGCAATTCTGAAGTTCATCTTTGGGTCTCGTACTGATTGTCTTTTCCGCCAAAAGGTTAAGCCATCGTAATTCCCGCACAGGCGGGAATCTAAGCATGAAAGCTTTGTGGACTCCCGCCGGAGCGGGAGTGACGAAAATGGCTTTACTTGTGTTTTGCCCAGTTCATGTCGGCAAACTTCTTGTATTTAGAGAAGTCTTTGTCCTCGGCCCATTCGCCGACATTTTCCTTGAACTGTTGCATTTCTTCCTCGCTCAAGACCTCAGCCAGCTGAGCATTCTTCTCCTCGATAAACTCTGGTATCTGCTCGTGCTGGCCGCTCATGGCGAGCTCTTTGACTTGCTTGTAGGAGCTGAGAATCTGCTCCACTTCGTAGGCCCTGGCCTCGTCCAGATTGAGGTTCTCGGTAAAGCGGTTTGCGCCTTTGCAGTCCTCTCCGGAAGAGGCATAGGCCACGCCGCTGATACCAGTGATTGCCAGACCGATCAAAAGTAGCTTTTTCATAAGTCGTTCCTTAATAAGTTGGGTTCGTTGCCCCGTCCGAATGCCGTAACGGTTTTGGCCGGGGACAGGGTTAGAATGCATTAACACTGGGCAAGAAAAATGGATGAATTGTGAAAGAAATGTGCATTAGCTGCCGAAAAAGATTGAGGAAATTTTCCAGTACTTGGAAAACTCCTTGCTTTCTGCCTGTTGCCTTATTTCTTCTTGGCGCTGTTGAATTTCTTTCTCTGTCAGCCCTTCGGCCAACGGGGTTTGGCATTCTTGAACAAATCCCGGCGCTTGTTGTTGCTGGTCAGTCGTGAGGATGTTCTTTATATGAGTTTGTTCGGTATCGTAAGCCTGTGCCGAGCCGGCGATACCAGTGATTACCAGTCCGATTAAAAGTAGCTTTTTCATAGTTCGTTCCTTAACAGTGGTGGTTTTTCCGGACGCTTCATTTCGGAGTGCGCCAGGTACAGCTCTAAAGTAACCAAACACTGGGGAAGGAAAATGGCCGAACGATGGAAGAAATGTGCAACTTGGGTGGGAGGTTGTAGCGGGAGTGACGAGGTTTTAGCGACTGCAGTGGATCAGGCGGGAGGCTCGTCAGGGCGCTTCGTATTTGTAGCCGCTGCCATATACGGAGCGGATCAGGTCGGTCTGCTCGGTTGGAGTAACCAGTTTCTTGCGCAGCTTTTTGATGTGGCTGTCGACCGTGCGGTCGCTCACCACGCGATAGTCCTGATAGATATTGTCCAGAATGTACTGGCGGGAGAAGATCCTCCCGGGGTAGGCAAACAGCAGCGAAAAGAGTTTGAACTCGATGGTGGTCAATTCGATCGTTTCGCCAAACAGGGTCACGCTCAGCGCTTGCTCATTCAGTAATATGGTCGCTTCCGAATCGGGTGAATCCGGTTCGTTTTGGCTGCGGCGCAACACCGCCTTCACCCGCGCCACCAACTCCCTTGGACTGAAAGGCTTGCAGACGTAGTCGTCGGCGCCCAGCTCGAGTCCCAGCAGGCGGTCGATCTCTTCCACTTTGGCGGTCATCATGATGATCGGCACAGAGTTGCGCGCCTGTTGGTTCTTGCAAATCTGCAAGCCGTCGATTCCGGGCAGCATCAGGTCCAGCAGGATCAGGTCGGGCTGGTTGTCCTTGAGCCAGGTATCGGCATCATCGCCCCTTTGGAATTGTAGTGTGCGGTAGCCGCTGGCGCGCAGATAGTCGTCCACCAGTTGGGCCAATTCGGGCTCGTCTTCGACAATGCAGATCAAGGGGGCAGTCATGGCATTTTTAGTCGCTGTTTTTGGGTAATTGTACGCGAATGGTGAGGCCGCCCAAAGCCGAATCCTCGGCCTTGATGTCCCCCTGGTGAGCGGTGACGATGTTCTTGCAGATAGCCAATCCCAAGCCGGCGCCCCCGGTGTTGCGGTTGCGGGAGGCTTCCAGGCGGTGCAGGCGCTCGAAGATTTTTTCGCGCTCTTCCGGCGCTACCGAGGGAGTGCTGTCTCTGACCAGCAGAATTGCGTATTTGCTGTTGTGCTGCAGTTCAACCTCTATTCGGCCGCCGGCGCTGGTGTAACGGACGGAATTTTCCAGCAGGTTGTTTAGCAGCTGCTCCAGGCGCCGGGGGTCGCCGTGCATGCAGACCGACTCGCTGGCCGGAAGCTTGGCGGCAAGGGTTAGCCCGGCGGCGCGCGCCTTGGCTTGATACTGCTCCACACAAGTCGAGACCAGTTGGGTCAGGGAGATTTTTTGTTTCTGGTAGCTGAGCGCCCCTAGGTCGGAAAGGGTAAGTTCGAACAGATCGTCAATAAGCGCATTCAGACCGGATACTTTGTCGTGCAGTAACGTCAGGCATTCCCGGTCGAGCGGCCGGATGCCATCCTGCATGGCTTCAATCTGCGCCTTGAGCACCGACACAGGGGTGCGCATTTCATGGGAAATGTCGGCGATCCAGTTGGCGCGCGACTGCTCGTTGGCCTGCAGGGTTTGGGCGAGCTGATTGAAGTGGCGGCAGAGCTGTCCGATTTCGTCTTGGCTTTGCACCTCGATTCGTCGGCTGTAGTCGCCGGAGGCCAGAGCCTGAGTGTTTTCCGACAGGCTCACAATCGGCTTGCTGATTCTGCGCGCGAAAAATGTCGCAACTCCAAGAGAGATCACCAGAACGACAAGACTGATAATGCCGAACACTCTAAGCACATGGGTCATGAAGTGACGATCTGCCTCCCGGACCACGACGTCCGGCTTAACAAAGCCCAGATAGCCGACGATCGATTCATCCATCGCCAGCGGCACCCAGCTGATAGTCTGGTCTGCCTTGGGTACGCCCATCAAAAGGTTTTTGTCAGCGTCGTGCAGGCTGATGCTGGCGACAAATTCGCGGTAGTGGCGGTGCGGTGACTTTCCGGAGTTGGCTTCTCCGATCTGCTCGCTGGTGGCGCTGATCGAGGAGCTGTGTTCGGGGAAGATGATTGACTTGAGGTCCAGCCAGCGCTGGGGGTCGCGAGTCAGTTGAGCGAAGGAGCCGTCTTCCCGGTAGACATTGACCAGGGCATCCTGCAGGATTTCCAGCCGCTGCACTGCCTGCTGGGAGGTGTAGTCGAGAAAGCCGCGTTTTAAGGTATTGTGCAACAGAAAATACATGGTCAGCACACAGAGCGCGAGCGTGCAAAAAAAGGCGAGCCAGAGTTTTCGACGAAGATTGAGGCGCATGGTCGGAACCGGTTGTAAGCATGAGTTGCGCTCTATGGTAATAGTCCGGGTTTTGGATTGACAGCCTCCGCCCCGCTACTTAGGTGCACTTTCACAGTGTTTTCACATTTGCCGCTTGGGCATCGGTTTGCATGGGAAGGGCTCAGCGGCAGTATGACGATCGAGATTGAGGAGGGTGCCCACCCTACAGGGCATGGTACTGGCCAGCGTAGGGTGGGCACTGCCCACCAGCTTTTAGGAAGTGTTACAGTTGTTTACAACAACTTGGTAACTAGACCATTGTGATCCAGGGTCACCGCTTCGGCTACTAACTCATTCTCGGCCAAATAGCGCGCTATGGTGGTGAAGGTCGCCGTTGCCGCTTTACCGTTGTGGTCGCTGCTGGCGATGTCTTTCATAAACATTGATCCCAGAGCGATTTTCAGAGGGCTCTCGTGTATGAGCTGAGGTTTGAAGTGCGCGCGGGCGTTCGCCTTCAGCTTTGCCTGGTCAGTGGTTTGATAAATGGCGGCGTTAATCACATCGAGAGTGTACTCGGTGCAGTTCTGGTACCGACTGTCGAATGGGTTGGCGATTGCCGAATAGACGGGGATATGCAAGTCGGCATTTTTACCCGAGGCGATCAGCTCAATCAGTTGCGCTTGAAGACGCGGATGGGGAATAACTATCCCGGCTTTCAGGCTTTTGGCGGACCAGAAAAAATCCGCAGGGTAGTCGGTAATCAATTCACTCTGATCGACCGCTTCGGCTTTCTGGTAAAGGTTGTGAATCGCGTAGCCTTTTACCTGCTCGCCATCGGCTAACGTAATCGTGGAATAGATAGCGATAGCGGTATGCGTAAAAGCAATCCCCTCCGGCAGCTCATTCTCCGGCCGGCCAACTCGGCCGATGATAAAGGCTCGCGCCCCGGCATTGGCGGCGTAGCGTTCCACGGCCTTGGCGAAATCTGCAATTTGTTCGGGTTCGAAGCTGTGCTCGTCGGCTTGGGCGCTGCCCGCCCACAAAGGGGCGGGCAGCAGAGCGATAAGGAGCGTTAGCGTCATTAGAAATATCCGGTTCATCTTAGATCTCCTGTTGATCGCTAACTTTCAGATTGCGCGGAGCCGGATCGGCGGTCACGGTCTGGTCGGTGATCTCCAGAGGCTCATCCTCCAGCGCGAACTCCATCAGAACATCGCCGGCTTTTCCGGCGGCTTTACCTGTGGCGCCGGAAACCATAAGCGGAGCCGCGACTACGCCGCTTGCCACCTTGGCAGTTGCCACCGTGGAGTGGGCTGCTGCCAGCGCTGAGTGTTTGCTGGCCTGGCTGGCATTTTCGGAAGCCGCCAGCGAGGGCAAGGTGAGCAGCGCCAAAGCGGTAAACAGTCCCAGTTGCTTAAATGATGTTTTCATTGTCGTTCTCCATTACTCAGTTTGTTTGGTTGCTTGGCTGGTTCAGACCAGCAAGTGCGATTCTGGCTGAGGTCTAGAAAAAGTAAACGAATACTGTTAATGTCGAAAAATAGTGTCTCTTGGGTATATTAAAAATAGACTATGAGCCAGATTCCGCATATCTCTACCACCCTGAAGCGACTCTTGCGCGAGCGCGGTTTGACCTATCGGGCATTGGCTGAGCGACTCAGCATGAGCGAAGCCAACGTGAAGCGAATGTTCTCCCGCAATAGTTTGACCCTGGAGCGGTTGGAGAGTATTTGCGAAGTCGTTGAGCTTTCGCTTTCGGATTTATTTCGGCTGGCGGAGCAGTCGGAACGGCCCGTTACTCAGCTGAGCCGGGAGCAGGAGCAAACCTTAGTGGAGAACCCAGCCCTTTGTTTGGTGGCGGTTTGCGTCCGTGACGGGTGGCGCTTTGAGGACATCATTGAGCGATACGACCTCAGCGAACATCAGTGCATACAACTGCTAGCGCAGCTGGATCGCTTGAAGCTGCTCCAACTCTTGCCGGGCAATCGGTACAAAGTGTTGATTTCACCCAATTTGCGCTGGATTCCCGGCGGCCCCCTGGAAACTTTTATTACTCGCGATGTGATCAGCAAATTTTTGCAGGGCAGCTTCAAAGAGCCGGAAAGCTTTCGGTTTTACTTGCGTGGATCCTACACCCAGGCTTCGATCAACCATTTACAGCGTCGCTTTGAGCAACTAACCGCAGAGGCTGCGGAACTTAATAGCACCGATGCACGCTTGCCGTTGCGCGAGCGCACTCATATTGGTTTGCTGATGGCGATGCGGCCCTGGGAGCTATCGACGTTTCAAGAGATGCGGCGCAAAAAGGCGGATTGAAGCGGGGCGTGAAATCGCCCCGTGGTTTGTGGAAGGCTTCTCAGAGGTGGGCACTGCCCACCTCTGGAGATTTGATTAGGGAGAAACTTCCA
>CAZKCY010000135.1:0-3260 GCA_964551155.1 uncultured Marinimicrobium sp.
TTGGGTCTCTGGCTGGGCTGGTTGGCACTGTTATTGATGATGGTGTTTCTGGCACCAAGCTTCGCTTTTTTTGGAACGCCGGATTACCAGCGCTGGAAGTGGCTGCACCGGCTTAGCGGGCCCGCCATAGCATTGGCGCTAATTCATACTCTGTTGCTCCAACGCACTCTCCCCAAGCCTTGGGGTGGCGTTATGTGGTTGGTATTTCTGGTCATAGCACTCAGCGCGCTGGGCTATCGGTGGTGGTTCTCCCACTTCTGGGGCAAGCACAAATACCGTATCGAAAGCGTCGAACCCCAGAGCAACAATGTGGTGGAATTGACCCTCGAGCCCTTGGGGCGACCACTCGAATATGTAGCGGGACAGTTCGTCTACCTGAAGCCCTACGACAAAAACCTCTCGGCCGGTTACCGCGAGGAACATCCCTACACCATTTCCTCTGCGCCGGGAGAACCCAAGTTGCGAGTAGCGATCAAAGATCTTGGCGATGCCAGCCGGGCGCTGCAAACAGTCACGCGGGGCAGTGAGGTAAAGGTCGAAGGCCCCTACGGCGACTTTTTTCCCCGTCGCGAAGAATCCAAGCCCGAGTTGTGGATTGCCGGCGGTATCGGCATCACTCCGTTTCTAGGGCGTTTGCGGCATCTGGCACGAGAGTCGTTGCGCGCCGATCTGCAGCTGGTGTTTTGCGTTCAGGATGAAACCCGGGCACTGTTTTTAAAGGAGTTGGCGTCATTGGTTGAGCAGATTGAGGGCGCGCAGCTTAGCATGCACTATTTTTATCAGCAGGGTCCGTTGAACGAGGAGTTTCTGCATAGCGTTTGCCCGGACCTTAAAGAGCGCCGCGCTTACATTTGCGGGCCCACGCCACTGATCGAATTGGCGCGAAAACTGTTGACGCGGGCCGGCGTGCACGAGGCTCGAATCACTACCGAAGAGTTTGTGTTGTTGTAGCTAGCAACCTGAATTAACGTGTTTTCGTTTTACGGAGTAGCCCTTATGAAGAAAGCCGCTTTTGCCGCCTTTGTTGCCTTTTGGTCTTCTATTGCCACACTGCTGGCGATTAACGCTCTTGCCACCGACTCAGAATCGGGCGCTGCCGAAGCTTCGGGCGAAACCATTAGTTTGGAGGAGGTGGCTAAGCACAACAGCAAAGACGACTGTTGGATGGCGATTGAAGGCAAGGTCTACGACATTACCGACTATATTCCCAAGCACCCGACGCCCGCTTCGATACTGATCCCCTGGTGCGGGGGGGATGCCACCGAGGGCATGCGCACCAAAGGCTATGGCCGGGATCACAGTCCGGCGGCTTGGGAGATGCTCGAGGAATACCGGGTAGGGAAGCTCGCCGACGTGGAATAATCTTAGATTGCGCCGTATCATGCCTCGGTTTTGGAAACCCAACTGAGAAGGCTTATGGCGACCTTGCTGTTCAAGCTCAATAATGTGCCCGAAGATGAGGCGGAGGATGTGCGCCAGTTGCTGGCCGTGCATGAGATTCCCACCCACGAAACCCACGCCGGTTTTTGGGGCCTGGGGGTGTCGGCCATCTGGTTGCGCGATAAAAGCCGTCTGGAAGAGGCTCGGGCGCTGATTGACGAATATCAGAAGGAGCGCGCCCAGCAGCAGCGCGAAGAGTTCCGCGAGCGCGAAGCGCGCGGCGAAGTGCCCTCTATGGGGCGCAGGCTTTTGAACAACCCGCTGCGCTTTCTGGCTCTGATTGTCGCCATTATTGTGGTGCTGGCCGTTACTCTGTTGCCCTTTTGGGGCATGTTGGCCTGGGACTGAAAATCGCCATGCCAATGACCCAGATGACCAGCCTGCACGAGTACCGGCTCGACTATGTGGCCCAGGTGCTCAAGGATTCCGGCGCGCGCAGGGTGCTGGATTTAGGCTGCGGCTCGGGCTCGCTGCTCTATCGCCTGCTGGCGGAACCACAGTTTGTCGAAGTAGTGGGATTGGAGCAATCGGGACTGTCGCTGGCTCAGGCGCGCGGCTCCCTGAACGAGTATTTGACCGCCGATCGGCCTCGACTGAAACTATTGGCCGGCTCCTACATGGATCGGAACCCCAAGTTGGTCGATTTTGAAGCCGCCGCCATGGTGGAAACCATTGAGCACGTCTACCCCCAGCAGCTGTCGCGAGTGGAGCTGACGGTGTTTGGCCATTACCGGCCGCGAATGCTTTATATGACCACGCCCAACAGTGAATACAATCCGCTGTTTGATCTGGAACCGGGGGAGATGCGCGAGGAAGATCACAAATTCGAATGGACTCGGCCCAAGTTTCAGCAGTGGGCCAGAGGCGTGGCCCAGCGCACTGGCTACAAAGTGACGTTCGGCGGTATTGGCGATCTTCATCCGGACCTGGGGCAGCCAACTCAGACGGCGCTGTTCCAGCTCAATGCTTCATCGACTACCAGCGCTTAGCAGACCGCTCGCTTACATATTCACCCAGCTGCTGAGTGCCGGCAATTTAAAGCGCCGGCCTTCGAAACTCAGCACCACACCGTCCGCCAGAATTTCTTCCAGCCTCAGATTGTTTGCCAGTTGCTGGCCCGCGCGCCTTTGCTCACCGTTTATAACTACACTGCTTTGACCGCTTTCGCTGTAGCTATGGCGGCTGTAGCTGATGCTGGGAATCTTCTGCTGCAGGCTCCAGGGCAGATCTCGAATTTGGGCCATGGCGGCTGGCGTTGGCTCAGGCAGACTAGCCGGTATCTGAGGTTGCGGGGTTGTGCCGGTGGCTTGCGCTTGATTTTCGTCGGCCGCTTGGGTGCGGCTTGTGGTCTGCTGAGGCTCGGGTTCCAGATAAAGTTGTTCCACCGCCTGATCCGGATTGTCGGTCGGCTCCTCTGAGGTATAGAGGCTGTTGATTTCTTCTAGGGGTTCTGAGGCTGAAAGCTCCGAGACGGGCGCAGCCGAGGTCGCGCTTTCGGGGGCGGGCGCCTCACTTTTTGTCGAGAGCGGTTCGACGGCTGCTGAGTCAGCATCGACGGCGGTTTTAGGCGTTGGCGCCGGTGCTTCTGCGGGGGAGTTGGCAATTGCCGCACTGGCTTGGTCAGTAGGCGTAGGCGGGGCCTGCCAAGCCTGAACCCCGAAATAGCCCGCCAGCACCAAAACCAGAGCAAGAACAATTCCCGCTCCAATAATCGGTACTAGGTTCCGCCGAGCAAACACCTCCTCTTGATGCAATTCGGAGCCGCTGTCGAAAGTGACGGTCAGCGGCTCCTGGCGGCGTTCCTGATCGGCGCGTTTGAG
>CAZKCY010000135.1:3303-3512 GCA_964551155.1 uncultured Marinimicrobium sp.
AAGACATGGTCTAAATCTCCGCCCCAAGTCTGGTGACTGGCTCGGAAACCTCCGCCGGCTCCTCCAGAGGCTGCTCCAACCCCAATACCTGATTCAAGCGCTGCAGGGTTTTGAGCCCTACTATGCCGTCGGCTTTAAGTTGCTGCTGGCGCTGAAATATCTGCACCCGCCGGGCCAGTCTTTCGCTGTATCGGTCGCGGGTTCAGGGT
>CAZKCY010000135.1:3522-6621 GCA_964551155.1 uncultured Marinimicrobium sp.
CACGTGGTCGAGATCCAGGCGGCGCTGCACCCAGGTCATGTACCGGACCCGGCGGTGGATGTCCCGCACCGCGGTCTCCGGGTTGTTGGCGAACTTGTGGGCCCAGGTGGCCTCGCTGGCCACCCAGGCCACCGCCGGGCCGCTGTGACCGGGGCCGATGCTGTTCTGGAAAGCGGGCGGTTTGTACCAGAGGTATTCGACTTCTCCATTCCAGAGCGGCGCCAGTTCGCTCCAGGGCATGGACCGTTTTCCGTCCTCGGTCAACAGCAACGCCTGTTGCTCATTCAGTCCAATCAGCGCGGCATAGGCCAATTTGCGCTCCGGTGTGATCAAAGTCATCACCACCGGCCGGTTGAGTTCGCGCAACTGATCCCAGGTTTGCAGTTGGGCTTGTTGGCAGACCGGCCCGCTAGCCTTCTCGGTCCGGCAAAGCTCATCTACCGGGGGCACTTGGTGCCCTGAAAAGCGATAGAGCGCTTCTTGGGCCACAGCGGCCGAGCGGCTCCAGATAGGCGGCGGTTCGGGATCCGGAGTTTCGGCCTCGATTGGCTCAGGTGAACTCGCAAATGGCGATTGGGCCGGGGTTTCGGTTGTTTTCGGGTCAGGTTCGACTTGGTCATCGAGAATCTGGGACTCTGCCACCAAAGTCAGCGGCTGTGCTTGAAGTTGGTCTGGGGGTGCGGCAGTGAAATTCAGACGTTCCGTTTGCGGCTGGTTCAGCCAGCCGGCAAACAGTCCGGTGAGCGCTATGGCCGCCGCGCCAGCCGCCGCTGCCAACGGATAACCCCAGCGACGGGTGTGAGAGGCTTGAAGCGCCGGCGCCGGCGAAGTGTCTCCGGCTTTGAGGCTGCCGCGCACTTCCTTTTCCGCCTGGGCGAAAATGGCGTTGTTCAGTTGATGGGTATTGCGGGCATAGGCACCCAACAACATGCGTTCACAAATAATATTGATCAGGCGCGGAATACCGCCGCTGAACTGATACACCTTGCGCGCTATAGCCGCTGGCACCAGGGTTTCGCTGGCACTGCGCCCTGCGACGCTCAGCCGGTGGTGAATATAGGCCTGGGTTTCAGCGGCCGATAAAGGGCGCAGATGGAAGCGAGCGGTTATGCGCTGCGATAGCTGCCGCAAGCTGGGCTGGGCCAGAATGGTGGCCAGCTCCGGCTGGCCCACCAGAATAATGTTGAGCAGCTTGGCGGTGGGGGTTTCCAAGTTGGTCAGTAGCCGAATCTGCTCCAGGGCATCGGGTGAGAGCAGCTGAGCCTCGTCGATCAGCAAAACGGTATTGCGACCCTGAGCGTGGTTGCGCAATAAAAACGCATGCAGCGAATCGGTCAGGGTTTTGACGGTATTGCTGTCGGCAATGTAATTGGCACCCAGCTCGTCGCAAATACTGGACAGCAGCTCGGGCACCGAGGCCATGGGGTTGAGAATCATCGCCACGTCGGTCTGTTCGGGCAGTTGCTCCAGCAGGCTGCGCACGATCGTGGTCTTGCCGGTACCCACCTCGCCGGTCAATTGCACGAAGCCGCCGCTTTGAATGCCGTACAACAAGTGCGCGAGCGCCTCCCGGTGCTGCGAACTCATGTACAGGTAGCGGGGATTGACGGCTATGGAAAAGGCCTGTTCGTCCAGGCCGAAAAAGTGCTGATACATAGGTTGCCACGAGCGTGTCGATGGAAAAGGGTGCGGCGAGCAGCGGCTCTTGGTCGAGTGGTAGCTTATAGCAACTGTTGTGTAGCCGGCAATGCTTATTGGCGGCTCTCCTTTAAGGGCAGCTGGAAGCTTCCGGAACCAGGGTTCGTTGCAGGGTAAAAATCGTATCGCCCAACGGCGATGCGTCGTCATTGCCGGCCACGGCGGCAATATGTAACTCGATCGGCTCGCATTTGTCTTCCGGTGATTTCCAATCGAAGGACCAGGTGACTTCTTCTTCGAAAGCATGACGCAATTCTGTGTGGCCGAGATAGTCGACGCCGGCTTTGGTTTGCACATCAAGGCTTTCACCTTCGACCACAAATTGCCCTGCGCTTTTTTCTGGGGCGCGGCGCAAGCTCAGTTGAAATCCTCCAGTCTCGCTGCCCTCCGAACGCAGTATCAATTCCAGGCGATAGCGCTCGCCGGCGTTGTAGTTGTCGGGCAAGCCCTTAATGCGCAAGCTGTCGTTGGAGCTGGGAGCAGCGCCCATGTGACAGCTGGCGCAGCTGGGTTCGCCGAAACCGCCGGAATGGCCGGGCGGAGCACCTTCTGGCAGTGCTGTTGCCAGGCCTGGAAATCCGAGCCCAAGCAACAGCAAAGCTTGGAAATAGCTTGGAAAAAGCTTTCTCATTCCACGACGGCACGCCCAATGGTATTGGTGTCGGTGCCAAACCAGAAAGCTTTGTTTTTTGGATCGAAGACCATGTGCCGGACTGTGCCACCGCCGCTTTCGATTTCTACTGGTTCGGTAAAGCTTTCACTCTGCGGATCAAAGCCCACAAACCGGTTGGGGCTGACGCCGGTTTCGACAAACCAGGGCCGGCCTTGGTGGTCCAGGCCCATGGCATAAGGCCGTGCTTTTTGTGCGGCGGGGGTAGGCCATTCTTTGAAGGCGCCAGTTTCGGGATTGTAGCGACCGAGATAGCCCTGGGCGTAGTCCACGTACCAGACTATGCCTTGGTCGGTCACATCGAGCCGGCGTGGACGGGCGTTTTCCCGGGGTAACTCCACCTCCTTGATTTCCCCGTCGGGCGTGACTGTAGCCAGCTTGTTGGTGCCGAACAGTGTCGCCCAGGGGCGATTGGCGTTGTTGACGATCAAGCCGTAGGGACGGGCATTGGCCGTAGGTACATCGCGCAGCGTCACCTCATGGGTTTTCGCTTCCATAAAACCGATCTGGTTGGCGCCTTGGAGGGTGAACCAGACATCACCCTCGTCGGTAAAATCCATGGTATGAACATCGCCGCGGCCGTCACCGGGCATGATGATCTTCTTGATCTCGCCGGTTTTTGGATCAAGCAGCCCGATATGCCGGGCGCGGTTGCCCGCGTACCAGACGCCTTGTTCGTTGACGATTACCGTATGAGGACCGGTGCCGGGTTCCAGGTAATAAAGCTTGTA
>CAZKCY010000136.1:0-6567 GCA_964551155.1 uncultured Marinimicrobium sp.
GTCATGCTGTTGCAGTATCTGGATGCCGAGCGCAGCGAAATCAACAGGGTTTTTGAACAAGAAGACTATTCACAATTGGAGGAGTTGGTCCATCGGCTGTACGGCAGTTGCTGCTACGTGGGCGTGCCTCGCTTGAAAAGAGTCAGCGGTCTGGTGGACAAAATACTGCAAGCCAAGCAGTACCAACAACTGCCCGGAGCCATCAAAGCCTTGAACAATGAGATCGAAGAAGTTTTGCGCTGGGGCTATGCCCGAGATATAGACTCGCTCTTCGAGCTGGATACCAAATAGTACCGGAACCGTCTATTTATTGAGCCGGCTGAATAGATCTCGACTCTTGAGCGGTTTATCGCCCAGCAGTGGGCTCAACATGGAGCGGGTCAATCGCTTGGCGAAACTTCGGGTTTCAGAGCGGCTGAAATCGCCCGCGGCAATGGCCTTAAGTTCCAGGCCGGGGTATAAGTGCTGATCAGTCGCCAGCTGCCGGCTTTCAGCCACGGCACTCAAGCCCTCATCAAGGTTAAACCTATACCAAAGATCCTCCTCCACTGGAGCGCCGCTAGTGGCATCGGTTTCTAGGTCCAAGCCATAGCCCAGCTCCGCCAGCAAGCCGAATTCGAACAGACGCAGCAACGGCTCCAGTTCCACTCCGGCGGCTAAAGCCTCGAGAGTGGCACAGTAGCGGCGGTAGATTCGCTCCTGGGGGTCCAGCTCGGCCAACAAACGTATCAGCAGCTCGTTTAGATAAAAGCCGGAATACAAGCTCGCCCCCTGGAGCCGAAAACTGCCCAGACCCGGCTCGATCGCGGTTAAGAGTTTGAGCCCGCTTTTGCCTTGAAAGGAAACCAACAAAGGGGAGAAAGGGTTGAGGAGCGCGCGCCGGTTGCTTTTCCCTCGGCGCACACCTTTGGCAATAACCGCAACTCTGCCGAAATCCTGGGTCAACAGGTCCACCAACATACTGGTGTCCCGGTAAGGGCGGCTATGCAGGACAAAGGCAGGTTGTAGCTCGACGCGCACCTAGGTCGAATCCCGTTAGAGATCGTCGTAACCGAGGCTACGCAAAGCTCGCTCATCGTCCGACCAGCCAGACTTTACTTTCACCCACAGATTCAACATGATTTTTTGCTCAAACATTTTTTCCATATCCAGGCGCGCCTGCTGACCGATCTGCTTGATGCGCTCGCCCTTATCGCCGATCAGAATACGCTTTTGTCCTTCGCGTTCGACCATGATCACCGCCGAGATATGCAAAGTCTTACCATCGTGCTTGAACTCTTCGATTTCCACCGCCATCTGATAGGGCAGCTCGTCACCCAGCTGTCGGGTGATTTTCTCACGCACCATTTCCGCGGCCATAAAACGCGAGCTTCGATCAGTCAGTTGATCCTCCGGGTACAGATGGGTTCCTTCCGGTAAATGTTCCAAAATCAGGCTCTCAAGCCGGTCCAGGTTGGTGTTGCGCAGTGCCGAGAGCGGCACTATTTCAGCTTTGGGAAAGCGCGCCGACAAGGTCTGCAAATGGGGCAGAAGGGTATTTTTGTCCTCGACCTGATCAACTTTGTTAACCGCGATCACCAGAGCGGCACCGGCCTGCTCCAGCTGCTGGGCCACCATTTCGTCCTCATCGGTCCAAATCAGTCGGTCGACCACAAAAATCACCAAGTCGACATCCTTGATGGCGGTACTGGCAGCGCGGTTCATGTAGCGATTGATGGCCTTAGCTTGGCTCAGATGCAGGCCAGGAGTATCGACAAAGATGGTTTGCACCAACCCCTCGGTCTTAATACCTTGGACATTGTTGCGAGTGGTCTGCGGCTTACGGGAGGTAATGCTGACTTTTTGGCCCAGCATGTGATTGAGCAAAGTGGATTTGCCCACATTGGGCCGACCCACTATGGCGACATAACCGCAACGACTGGTATTTGATTGAGACATTTTAGACATAGACGAACCCGATAATCGTGGCATAAAAAGGCCTCAGAACATGAGACCTATGGCGCTGCAAAAAAGCTTCAGACACCCTGAAGTTTTTCCAGAGCCTCAGCGGCAGCCTGCTTTTCGGCCTCGCGCCGATTGGTCGCCTGGGCCCGAATCGGCTTTTTGAGGGGGGCCACTCGGCACTCGATGGTGAAGGTCCGCGCATGCGCCTCGCCGGCAGCCTGTACCACAAGGTATTCCGGCAGAGGCAGCTGGCGTGCCTGCAAGTATTCCTGCAAAGCCGTTTTTGCGTCTTTGGCGGGACTAGCCAGAGACAATTTATCGAGCCGAGAAGCATACCAGGCATTCACCAGATCAGCGCAAACCTTCAGACCGGACTCCAGGTAAATAGCACCGATCAGGGCCTCGACCGTATCGGCGAGAATCGAGTCACGTCTGTGACCGCCGCTTTTCATCTCGCCTTCACCCAAGCGAAGGCACTCCCCCAGTTCAAACTCGCGCGCCAGCTCCGCCAGGGTCTCGCCCTTCACCATCTGCGAGCGCAACCGGCTCAGCTGCCCTTCGCGGGCACTGGGGAAGCGCCGAAACAGGGCCTCGCCGACAATGAAGTTGAGAATCGAATCGCCCAGAAATTCCAACCGCTCATTGTTGTGGGCGCCACAACTGCGATGCGTCAGTGCCAGCTCGAGCTGAGCTGGGTCCTTGAATTGGTAACCAAGCCGGGCTTGTAGTCGCTGCAAGAGTAGTTCAGACACCGAACCGTCCAGAGTTAAATTGGATCACAACAACGATCCGGTTGGGAGCTGTCGAGTTCGTTTTCGAAACTCATCACCAAATCGATGTTCAAAAACAGTGGCACCCGAGTTTCGTAAGCCACTCTGACCAAAACCTTATCCGACTGTTTGTCTACCTCTATCTGCTTGGAACCTTCACTGCGAATATTGTTAACGGTGTAGATGCGTTGCAGCTTGGACTTTATTTCACGCGTGGTCATGGATGGGAGCTGCTGAGCGTCCTCGCCCAAGGTGTTGAGAGCTGCCACTATGTATCGGTTCTCCACATAGACAGGCACGACTTTAAAGGCCACCATCAGAAAAAAGCCAACCAGCGCCAGAATCAAAATCAACACCGGCATCGAAAGGCCGCGCTGCAGTTTTGCTGTTTCCATTACCTGACCCTCATTAAGTGAAACTCATGGCGTTACTGAATCTTACCCACGGAATCAAAGCTGGGTAAGCTAAACAGCGAATCCCAGTGCATCCAGATAGCCACCGCTTCGCCGACTATTTCATCTTCGGGAACAAAACTCAAACTGGGGCCGCCGGTGCGGTTCAAATCATTCCAGCCCCGGCTGTCGAAACTTTCGTCGCGATTGTCGCCCATCATAAAGTAATGGCCTTCTGGCACGGTCCAGGAGCCGTACTTGCTATAACGACCGGGCGTCAAATGCTTGCGCACGGTATAAGACTTATCCCCAATAGTCTCCTCAACCAAACGGTATTTTGGATTTTCCTCGGGTAATAATGCCAAAACTTCTTCCTCAACCCGCTCGCCATTGATCGTCAGAACATGATCAATATAACTTACCGTGTCGCCCGGCAATCCTATAACCCGTTTAATGAAATAGGTATCGGGCATATGCGGTGGAAAAAATACCATCACATCGCCGCGTTTGGGATCACTGACGGGAATCACTTCTTTGTTGACTACCGGCAGGCGAATACCGTAGGTAAACTTGTTCACGACAATAAAGTCGCCCACATTCAAGGTCGGCTCCATGGATCCGGAGGGAATTTGAAAGGGTTCGGCGATGAACGAGCGCAACACGAATACAATCAGCAGCACCGGAAAAAAGGATTTTGAATACTCCACCAGGGTCGGCTCGCGACCGGCGATGGCGCGAGCTTCCAAATAGGCCTGCTGTTGAGACTCGCGCTCCAAATCCAAATGCCCGAACTGCTGCTCGACCGCTTCCAGGGCGCGCTTGCGCGGCTTTGCCAACACCAGTATGTCGTACAACCAAACCAAGCCAGTAATAAATACCGCCAGGGTCAGGATCAAAGGCAGGTTTATGCTGCTCATGGATTTCCTTAACTTTTCAACCCTAATTAACTATCGACTTTGAGTACCGCGAGAAAGGCTTCCTGGGGAATTTCGACCCGACCCACTTGTTTCATACGTTTTTTGCCGGCTTTTTGCTTCTCCAGCAGCTTTTTCTTGCGCGAGGCATCACCGCCATAGCACTTGGCAGTAACGTTTTTGCGCAGCGCCTTCACCGTACTGCGGGCCACCACATTGCCACCGATAGCAGCCTGAATAGCGACATCGAACATTTGCCGGGGGATCAGCTCCTGCATTTTTTCGGTCAAAGAACGACCTATCTGGTGCGCGTTGTCCCGGTGTACGATCAGCGCCAGGGCGTCCACCCGCTCACCATTGATCAATACGTCCAGACGCACCAGCTTGGCGGGCTGGAAACGATCGAAACTGTAATCGAGTGAGGCGAAACCGCGGCTGGCGGATTTGAGCCGGTCGAAAAAGTCCATCACCACTTCGTTCATTGGCAGTTCATAGCGCAGGGACACCTGAGAACCGGTGTACTGCATGTCCTTTTGAATACCGCGCCGCTCGCTGCAGAGGGTAATGACATTGCCCAGGTGTTCCTGGGGTACCAGGATATTGGCTTCGACAATGGGTTCGCGCATTTCCTCAATCATGCCCGGATCCGGCAGCGAAGAGGGATTGTCCACATATAGGGTTTCGCCCTGAGTGGTGAGCACTTCATAAACCACGGTGGGAGCGGTAGTGATCAAGTCCAGATCGTATTCGCGCTCCAGCCGCTCCTGGATAATCTCCATGTGCAGCATGCCCAGAAAGCCGCACCTGAAGCCAAAACCCAAGGCGTCAGAGCTTTCTGGCTCGAAAAACAAAGAGGCATCGTTCAAGGTCAGCTTGGATAGCGCATCGCGGAAACTTTCAAAGTCGTCGGCGTTGACCGGAAACATGCCGGCGTATACCTGGGGCTTGACCCTTTTAAAGCCGGGTACAGCGGCGACATCGGGGGTGTGGGCGTGAGTAATGGTATCGCCCACAGGAGCGCCGAGAATTTCTTTCACACCTGCGATCACAAAGCCAACTTCGCCGGCTTTCAATTCTTTCAGCTTGGTCAGCTTGGGGCTGAATACCCCGACGCTGTCCACCACATGGGCTTTACCGATGGACTTGGTGATGATTTTGTCTTTGACTTTCAGGCATCCCTGGCGCACCCGAACCAGAGAGACCACCCCCATGTACTTGTCGAACCAAGAGTCGATAATCAGCGCCTGTAGCGGTGCGTCCACTTCGCCCACCGGCGGCGGCACCATGCGCACCAACTCCTCCAGCACATCTTCCATGCCCATACCGGATTTGGCGCTGCAGCGCACCGCGTCGACGGCTTCGATACCGATGATGTCTTCGATTTCCTGGGCTACCCGCTCGGGTTCGGCCTGGGGCAAATCCATTTTGTTGAGTACCGGAATCACTTCCAGCCCCTGTTCTATCGCGGTATAGCAATTGGCGACCGATTGCGCTTCAACCCCCTGGGCGGCGTCCACTACCAGCAAGGCACCTTCACAGGCGGACAGCGACCGAGACACTTCGTAGGAAAAATCCACGTGCCCGGGCGTGTCGATGAAATTGAGCTGGTAGGTTTTGCCATCGCGAGCCTGGTAATAAAGGGTGACGCTCTGGGCCTTGATGGTGATGCCGCGCTCGCGCTCCAGATCCATGGAATCGAGTACTTGCTCGGCCATTTCCCGGTCGCTCAAGCCTCCGCAGAGGCGAATAAAGCGGTCGGCGATGGTAGATTTGCCGTGGTCGATGTGGGCGATAATGGAAAAGTTGCGAATGTGGCTTAAATCGGTCACTGGGCGTCAGGTACTTATGTCAGGAAAAGGAAAAGAGCGGCGCCAAATCGGCCGCCAAACAAGGCGGCCAGTTTAGCCTATTTGTCGACGCCCGGCTATGGTCCAGCGCCGCCCCTAAAATGCCCGAAAAATGCGCTATTCTCCCAGAGTCAGGGCCCTAAAAACCGGTTGGCCATTGCGCACGAAACGTATCGCGACCGGCTCGCCTTCGGGCAGCTCGGCGAGCGCATCTCGATAATCGCCCAAGGTCTCGATTTTCTTGTTACCCAAGCGGGTAATAATATCGCCGGGCCGCACCCCTGCCTCAGCCGCCACACCTTGCGGGTTTACCGCGCTTACCAGCACTCCATGCTCCTGCTCGGTATCCACCTGTGGACCAAGGGGCTCAACGCGCAACCCGAGCCGATCAGCATCTGATTCGCGCTCTTTGGGTGCTTCCGAATCAGCCTTTTGCTCAGGTTGCGGCAAGAGGCCCACTTCGACCCGGAAAGTTTCTCGCTCACCATCGCGAATCACCGTTACCGGCGCTGAGGTACCGGGCTTGGTACGCCCGACCAGGGGTGGCAAATCGCCCACCGAATTGATTTGGGTCCCGTCATACTCGACGATGATATCGCCGGTTTGCAAATCTGATCGAGCGGCTGGGCTGTCCGGTTGAACCTGTGAGATCAAGGCTCCACGCGCTCGGTCGAGCCCCATAGCCTGGGCCAGGTCACGG
>CAZKCY010000137.1:0-6532 GCA_964551155.1 uncultured Marinimicrobium sp.
GTAACCGCGCCGATTGAGAAACACCAGTACCTGATTGCCGGCGTGAATTTCGCTATCTATGGCGTTCAAGGTTTCTTGGGTAAAACCCGCGCTAAGCTTCTGCCGGCGAATGTCCTGAAGCTCCACCTTGGGAGCCTGGGCGCCGCCAGCGCGCTGGTGCAGATGTAGATGCTGGTAGCGTCCCAACTGGGCGTTGTGCAGAGTTTCCAGAGACGGGGTGGCGCTGCCCAGGATCAGCGGTATGTTCAGTCGGCGGGCGCGCACCGCCGCCAGATCCCGAGCTGAATAGCGAAAGCCTTCCTGCTGTTTGAAAGAGCTGTCGTGCTCTTCGTCGACTATGATGATACCGGGCTGGGCCAAAGGCGTGAAAATCGCCGAGCGGGTGCCGATAATGATTCGAGCGCTGCCGTTGCGTGCCATCAACCAGGCGTCTAAACGTTCGCGGTCATTGAGTCCTGAATGCAAGGCTACTACCGGCTGGGCGAAACGGCGCTGAAAGCGACTCAGGGTTTGGGGCGTCAGCCCGATTTCCGGTACCAGCACCAGAGCCTGCCGGCCCTGGGCCAGGGTTTTGGCGATGGCCTGCAAGTAAATTTCGGTTTTGCCACTGCCGGTGGCGCCATCCAGCAGGCTGATCTGAAACCCGTCGGTATGAATTTGGGCCAGCGCCTGCTGTTGTTCTGGGTTGAGAGTGAGTGCTTGCTCGGCGAGAATTTTGGTACTTGGCGCCGGACTTTGGTCGGCCGCTTTGGCCTGCACCAGGCCTTTGTCCTCCAATGCCTTGACCGCGGCGCGAGGGATATCCAGCAATGCCAAATCCGCACGACTCAGTGTTGGCTGGGCCTGCAGTGCCGCCAACAAGGCAGCCTGCCGGGGAGCGCGCGCGAGTGCCCCTTGGGGCAGGCCTTTGCCCTCAGTGGTGAGTTGCCAGACCGGTTCGGTGCTGATTCGGCCCGGCTCGCCTTGGCGCAGCAACACTGGCAAGGCGGTGTGCAGGGCTTCTCCGGGCGGGCACTGATAATAATCCGCTGCCCAAAGGCAAAGTTGCATCAACTCTTCGGGCATTGCCGGCTCGCTGTCCAGCACCTCCAGCACCTCGCGCAGTTGCTTTGACTCCACGGTGGTGTGAGTATTTACTTCCACCAGAATGCCGACCAGTTGTTGCCGCCCAAAAGGTACCTTTAAGCGCATGCCCGCTCGCCAGCGGTCCGACTGTCCGGCGGGAGCCAGATAGTCGAAGCGACGCCGCAAAGGGGTGGGCAGTGCGAGAGTCAAATAAAGCGGGGCAGTCATGGGCGAGAGTCTGGTTCCCTTAAGCTGGAGGTATCTGGCGGCAGAGGATAACGCATAAGCGCCCTGCTGCGCTGAAATTCGACGGATAACCGGGCCTCGGCAAGGAAAAGTCCACAATTCCCCATTAGGACGCAGTGCGGGGCTTGCTTTAGAGCCATTTTCTGGTAGTATCGCCGGCCTTTGAATAAGCCGTTCCATTTAACCGTTGTGCGGTGCCCGGCAAGAGATCGGGTGGCGGCACAAAAACGACAAGGCGCTGAACATGAAAGCTGATATCCATCCCAAATATACCGATGTGGTTGCTACTTGTAGCTGTGGCAACACCATTAAGACTCGCTCCACTCTGGGCGAAGACTTTCACGTAGACGTTTGTTCTGAATGCCATCCCTTCTACACCGGCAAGCAGAAGATCGTTGATACCGGTGGCCGTATCGATCGCTTTACCAAGCGTTTCGGCAGCCGTATTGCGACCAACAAAAAAGGCTAAACTCGGCTTGAGGCTGATGCCTTTGTTGATAAAGTCGAAGAATAAGACGCCGAGGGTGAAAGCTCTCGGCGTTTTTTTTGCGTCAGCTTTTCTCTCGCTCAATGCTTGGCCCGCTTGCCCTCCACCTCCTGGAGCCGAAAGCGAGCGGGCCAGCTTGGCCCAGGTTCAGGATGGCGACAGCCTGAAATTGGCTGATGGTCGGCGGGTTCGACTTATAGGGGTTAATGCCCCCGAGCTGGCCAGTCAGGGCCGTCCCGATCAGCCGCTCGCACAGGCAGCGCGTGTCGCGGCCTCAAGCTTTCTCGCTGACGGCGGTTCAGTTCAGTTGGTTTATGGCCCAGAGCGCAAGGATCACTACGGGCGCAGTCTGGCCCATGTCTACGACTCGCGCGGCAACAGCCTGGAGGCCGAGCTGCTGGCCCGGGGCTTGGCTTTTCATATCGCTGTGCCACCCAATCTGGCATTGGCCGAATGTTTCCAGAGCCAGGAAAATCGGGCTAGGGAGCAGGCTCTTGGGGTTTGGGGGGATTCGGTTTGGGAGCCCCTATCAGCCAGTGAATTGACGCCCGCCCAGGCCGGCTTTCAGCTGCTGCAAGGGCGGTTGGTGGAGGTGAGTGACAGCGGTGATGTCTGGCTCGAATTGGACGGTCCGGTGGTGCTAAAGATATCCCGGGAAGAGCGCCGATACTTCGACGCCCCCCAGTGGGAGCAATGGCGCGGGCGCCGATTGGAGGTGCGCGGCTGGCTGGTGGATCGATCCAGTTCGCGCGCCGCCGAGCGCGGATTTAAGCCATTGGTGATGCGAGTTCGCAGCCCCTATGCGATTCGATGGCTTGACTGAGTCAGTCTTAAAATGAGGGCCCGGCTGCTCTAATCCAACGGCAATGGCGCCCGGAACCTCAGTTTAGAACAACTCTTCAGGCAGGCTGTCCTCTTCTCCGTTAGATTGCGAGCCGCTACTGTGGTCCTGGTAGGGAGGAACGTTTTCTTCCCGAAAAATCTCGAAAATTGCGTCGGGATCACCGGCTGAGGCGCGCTGGCCATTTTCTGGATTAATGCGCACAGTCACTATGCCGTCGGGTTGCCGAGGCTGGCGATCGGGTAGACCGGAAAGCGCTGCCCGCATATAGTCGATCCAGATCGGCTGAGCGGCATTGCCGCCATACTCGCCCCGCCCCAACGGAGTGTGCTGATCAAAACCCAGCCAGGCGACAGTTACCAACTCTGGATTGTAGCCGGCGAACCAGGCATCCCTAGGGCCGTTGGTGGTGCCAGTTTTACCTGCCAGGTCATTGCGCTCCAAGACTCGGGCCCGATAGCCGGTACCCCGGGTAATGACGTCGCGCATCATCGAGTCCATGATGTAGACGGTACGCTCATCGACAACGCGGGGCGCTAAGGGCAGTTGGCGCGGTTCGGGTTCACTGTCTTCAAGCTCATTCAGGCTGTTCAGCGGCTTTGGCTCGCTTTCCTCAGGCACAGAGTCCACCACTGACGCGGGCACTAGTTCGCCGCCAAAGTTGTTGTCGGTGGTCTGGGCAAGGGCTTCACAAGGCTGACAGACGCTGGGAGGCTGTGCTTCATAAACGACTTCGCCGTCACTGGTTTCGATGCGCTCGACCAGGTAAGACTCGACCTTATAGCCACTATTGGCAAAAACGCTGTAAGCGGTCGCCAGCTCTAGGGGAGTTATGGCGTGGCTGCCGAGAGCCAGAGAAAGGTTGCGCGGTAGCTGGTCGCGCTCGAAACCGAATTTTTCCAGCGTGTCTAGCAGCGCTGGCAAGCCGATGCTGCGCAATACCCGTATCGAAACCAGGTTTCGAGAGCGATACAGGGCTTCTCGAAGTCGGGTTGGCCCGAGAAAGGTGCCGCCGTCGTTCTCGGGGCGCCAGGCGCCTTCAAGGCTTGCATCTTCAATGACTACCGGCGAATCGTTGACAATCGAGGCTGGGGTGAAGCCGTTTTCCAGGGCTGCGGTATAGACGAACGGCTTGAAGCTGGAGCCGGGTTGGCGCTCCGCTTGGATTGCCCTATTGAAGTGACTGTGGCGGAAATCGAAGCCGCCCACCAGAGCGCGAACCGCGCCATTCTTGGGGTCCAAAGATACCAGCGCGGCCTGGGCGTCGGGTACCTGGCTTAAGTGCCACTGGTCTTGGCTGCGCCGCAAGCGCACCACATCGCCTTCGGCCGCCACATCAGAGGCGGTTTTCGGGGCTGGCCCTCGAGCGTTTTCGTTGATATAGCGACGCGCTTGTGACAGGCCCTGATCCCACCCGAGGGTGATGCGCTGGCCATCGGCCAATAATAACTGGGCCGTTTGCTCTTCGACCGCTACGACGGCGCCGGCCGCCAAATCGCCATAAACTGGAATGTCTTGCAGGGTTTCCAGCCAGGCGCTGTAGTCTCCCTCGACTTCCGGAGCGCTGAGCTGCATTTCCGGGCCTCGATAACCGTGCCGGCGATCATAGGTGAGCAGGCCTTCGACTACCGCCTGCTGAGCTGCGGCCTGATTGGCGGCATTGACGGTTGTGTAAACTTTATAACCGGCCGAGTAGGCTTCGTTGCCAAAGCGCTCCACGGCCTCGCTGCGGGCAATTTCGGCTACATAGGGGGCATAGAGTTCTAGGGTGGCGCCGTGGTAGCTGGCGTTGTCGACAAACGCTATGGCTTCTTGGTAGGTGGGCTTATCAATATGGCCCAGTTCGAACATCCGCCCCAGAATCCAGTCGCGGCGCAGCAGAGCACGGCTCGGATTGGCTAGCGGGTTGTAGGCCGAGGGAGCTTTGAGCACTCCGACGATCATCGCCCACTGGGGCAATTCCAGCTCATCCAGGTCTTTGCCGTAGTAGATCTGTGCGGCCGCTTGAATGCCGTAGGCGCGGTTGCCAAAAAACATCTTATTGCTGAACAGTTCGAGAATTTCTTCTTTGCTCAGTTGCCGCTCAATCTGTAGAGCCAGCAATATTTCGTTGAATTTGCGTGAGAAAACCTGCTCCCGGGTCAGGAAAAAATCCCTGGCCAACTGCATGGTCAGGGTGCTTCCGCCCCCCTGAATTTCACCTGTTTGCAAGATTCGTGAAGCAGCTCTCAAAATTCCAGTAATGGAAACGCCGTGATGGTCGTAAAAGTCTGCATCTTCGGCGGATAATAGAGCCTTGATATAAAGGTCTGGCAGGTCCTGGTAGGCAAGGGGAGTGCGACGCTGTTCACCAAACTCGCCAATAAGTTGATTGTCACTTGAATAAACCCGCAAAGGAGTCTGTAATCTAACCTGCTTTAGGCTGTCAACCGGTGGTAATTTGGGGCTTAAATAGAGGTACATACCTCCCAAAGCCACGACGCTGGCGCTAAAACCGGCGAAAAACAGCCAAAAGATGATGCTCAAGTGGTACTTTTTAATAGGCATTTTTTCTAATCGAATTAATGAGTTAGCGAGTATAGCCGCAGGACGCGCCCATTATACGGGCTTTTTGATTGTTTACATATGCGCGCCGTTGTTGCAGGCTTAACTTAAAGTGCTATAACATAAACTGCGTCTAAGTTACGGATATAGATAGAAAAATGGGCATTTTAAGCTTCCTAGATAAAAAGGCGAAGCCGGTCCTGGGGCTAGACATCAGTTCCACCTCCGTGAAACTGCTGGAGCTCAGCCGCCACGGTGACCGTTATCGCGTCGAAACCTACGCGGTTCGCCCTCTACCCCCCAACGCGGTGGTGGAAAAAAATATAAATGACCCGGAAGCTGTCGCCGAGGTCGTCAGGGCCATGGTGAAACAGTCCAAGACCAAGCTCAAACATGCCGCTGTGGCAGTAGCTGGGTCGGCGGTAATCACCAAAGTGATCGATATGCCCGCCGGGCTCAGCGACGATGCCATGGAAACTCAGATTTCCATCGAGGCCGACCAATACATTCCCTTCCCCCTCGAAGAAGTAGCCATCGATTTCGAAGTGCAGGGCGAGTCGCCTCGCAATCCCGACCAGGTTGAAGTGCTGCTCGCAGCCTGTCGGCGGGAAAACATTGACCTGCGGGTCAATGTCGTCCAGCTGGCGGATCTGACCGAGGAAATCGTCGATGTCGAAGCCTACTCCATGGAGCGCGCTTTCGGCCTGATCTCCGAGCAGCTTGAAGAACAGGACGGGCAAGTGGTGGCGGTGATCGACATAGGCGCTACCATGACCACGCTCAGTGTGCTGGTGGACGGCAAAACCGTATATACCCGGGAACAGCTCTTTGGTGGCAAGCAGTTGACTGAAGAAATTCAGCGACGCTACGGCTTGTCGATGGAAGAGGCCGGCCTGGCGAAAAAGCAGGGCGGCTTGCCCGATGATTACGAATCCGAAGTCTTGGGACCTTTTAAAGAGGGCGTAGTTCAACAGGTGACCCGGTCCCTGCAGTTCTTCTTCTCCGCCAGCCAATACAACGATGTGGATTACATTATTCTCGCCGGGGGTGTCGCTTCCATGGAAGGCATTGTCGGCTTGATCGAAGAAAAGTTGGGTACCCAAACGGTGGTGGCCAATCCCTTCGCCAATATGTCGGTTTCCTCTCGGGTGAATGCCGCCGCTTTGGCCAATGATGCTCCCTCGCTGATGATTGCAGCCGGACTGGCAATGAGGAGTTTCGACTGATGGCCAGAATCAACCTATTGCCCTGGCGCGAAGCCTATCGGCAGGAATAGAAAAAAGTATTTCTCGGTATTCTGGTCATTGTTTTTATCGTAGTACAAGGGTTGTCCACAATCAGTTGGGAGT
>CAZKCY010000138.1:0-6521 GCA_964551155.1 uncultured Marinimicrobium sp.
GGCCAGTAAGCAGCAGCCGGTGCCTACGGCACTGATCAGCGCGCAATTCTGATACTGCTCGCGCAGCCAGGCCAGGATTTCCGGGTGACGCCGAACGATCGGCCTGGGGTTGCGCCACAGAGCGGGGATATAAACGATATCGCAACCGCTGGCGGCCTCCAGTGAGTAATCCGGGGTCCAGTGCAGGCCGCTGCGGGTGGTCACAGGCGTGCCCTCGAAGGCTGTGGTATGCAATTCAATGCCATGGCGAGGTTGGGTTCGGCCGGTACGCTGATGGGCCGCACTCTCGGCGGTGAGCAGCATCTCCATCGGCATGGTGGTGCTGGTGGCGAGCATGTTATCGACCAGCAAAAAGGTGATATGGGTGGTGAAATCAGCCGATTCTGTCGTGGATTCAGTCATGATCTGAGTTCTCTTGCGCCTATTTGGCTAAAATACCACAATTTTTGGCCATTATGGCAATGACACAGCTTTGGGTTGCTCTTACACTGGTTAGCATTAGGGTAATTCTTTGTTTATTCGTTATTGCCCGCGGGTTTCGTTCGTCTTTAGCCGCCCTGGAAACCCGCTTGCTGTTTGTTCTGGAGTTCCATTTATGTCTTCTTTACCGGTTATTGTTGGCTTCGGCGGTTTTAACGCCGCCGGGCGTGCCTCCGGCCATCAGGCTTACCGACGCATGATTTTGGAGAGCCTGCCCGAGGCTGAGCGCCAGGAAACTCTCGCCGGTTTGGCGGTGATGATGGGTCTGGTGGAATATGCCGAAGGTGCTTATCGCGACAGCGAGGATCAGCCTTGCACTCTTAAAGAGATCGAAGCCCGCTTTGGTCAGCAGGTAATCGAGGGAACACTGATTCGTCGCATCGAAGACGGCTTTTTTGATGTGGATGCGGCTTACTGGCAAAAGCAGGCCAGCATTTCGGGCGGTGATCAGGCCTTGACCTTCGAGCTGGCCAGTCGTGAATTGCCGGAGCCGGTACCCGCCGACTGGGAAGTGACGGAACTGGATGCTCGCCGGGTCAAGGTGCGCCTGACGGGCCCACTGGTGGTCAAGTTGGATAGCTACAGAGAGCTGACTGTGAAATCGGCCGGCCAGTTGCCCAAGGGGTTCAGCCCCGGGGACCTGTACAATTCGCGCTTTCATCCCAGAGGTTTGCAGCTGGCGGTTATCGGCGCCTCGGACGCGGTTCAGTCCATGGGCATTTCCTGGCTCGATGTGACCGCTAAGGTGGAGCCCGATCAGATCTCGGTTTACGCCAGCAGCGTCATGAGTCAGCTGGATGAAGACGGCCTCGGTGGCCTCTTGCAGTCGCGCCTTAAAGGTGGGCGGGTTTCCACCAAACAGTGCCCCCTGGGCTTGAGCAGCATGCCGGCGGATTTCGTCAACGCTTACATTATCGGTAGCGTAGGGCGCACAGGTGCCATTGCCGGCGCTTGCGCTTCATTTTTATACAACCTGGCCGCAGCGGTGGAGGATATTTCCAGTGGCCGCAGCCGGGTTGCTATTGTTGGCAACGCCGAAGCGCCCATCACCCAGGAAATCATCGACGGCTACGCCACCATGGGCGCCCTGGCGCCGGAAGATAAGCTGAAAAAAATCGATGGCGGCGATTACACCGACCCACGCCGTTCGAGTCGCCCCTTTGGTGAGAACTGCGGCTTTACCATCGCCGAAGCCAGTCAGTATGTGGTACTGATGGATGACGCTCTGGCGTTGGAGCTGGGCGCCGAAGTGCACGGAGCGGTAAACGACGTCTTTATCAACGCCGACGGTTTTAAAAAGTCGATTTCGGCGCCGGGACCGGGCAATTACATCACTATGGCCAAAGCTGTGGCCTCGGCGCGTGCCATTCTCGGTGACGAGAGCATTCGCGAGCGCTCCATGGTTCAGGCCCACGGCTCCAGCACCCCGCAGAACCGGGTAACCGAATCGGAGATCTTCGACCGTGTAGCGCAGATATTCGGCATCGAAAACTGGCCGGTTTCGGCGGTCAAGGCCTATGTTGGGCACTCGCTCTCGGCTGCCAGTGGCGAGCAGTTGGTCGCCAGTTTGGGGGTATTCAAGTACGGCTGGATTCCGGGTATCAAGACCATTGACCGGGTGGCCGACGACGTAGTGGCGGGGCGCCTTCAGATTCCGCTGGCCGATCTGGACCGCCGGAATCAGCCGCTGGACGTAGCGTTTTTGAACTCCAAAGGCTTTGGCGGCAACAACGCTACCGCCAGCCTGCTGGCGCCGCGGGTGGTGGAGCCCATGTTGCGCCGCAGGCACGGCGAACAGGCTTTTGCGGCCTATTTAGAGCGGCGCGAAGCCGTGCGTCAGCGCGCCGCCGAATACGATGCGGCCGCACTGCGGGGTCAGTTCAATACCCTCTATCATTTCGGCGAAGGCCTGATTGATGAAAAGGAGCTCGCCATGGACGATAAATCCATGCGCGTGCCGGGCTTCGAGCAGGTCATTAATCTGGATCTGCCCAATCGGTTTTCGGATATGACCGGCTGATCAGTATGGCCCTGGGGCCCAGAACACCTTAAGTGGCTTCTGGGCTATACAAAGCGCAATGTTTCCCTTAGAATACGGCGCCTTTCACGCCCCCTATGTGGGCGGGATGCTAACTTTTATCGGTGTGTCGGCAGTTCGTCGGCGCCAAATTGGCAATTTACAGGAAAGTCCTCAATGGTAACTATTCGTTTGTCACGTGGCGGTTCCAAAAAGCGTCCGTTTTACCACTTGTCCGTCACCGACAGCCGCAGCGCCCGCAACGGTCGTTTCATCGAGCGTGTTGGCTTCTTTAACCCTGTAGCCCGGGGCCAGGAAGAGCGTCTGCGTATCGACAACGAGCGCATTGAATACTGGGTGAGCCAGGGTGCGCAGCTGAGCGAGCGCGTTGCCGGTCTGGTTAAGTCGCACAAGCAAGAGCAAGAAAAGGCGGCCTAAAGCCGTTGCGCTTCGATGTCAAAGACTGAATCCAGACTGCTTGATGTCGGGCGTATAGCCGGAGTTCACGGCGTTAAGGGCTGGGTAAAAGTGCAGTCTTTTACCGAGCCCGGCGATAATCTGTTCGAGTATCAGCCCTGGTGGCTTAAAACCCCGCACGGGGTCAAGAAGATCGAAATAGACGCCGCTCAGCCGCACGGCAAAGGTTATATCGTTCATATCGTCGATCTGGATGATCGGGATTTGGCGGCCCAGTATTCGGGCCAGATTATTGCGGTACAGTTGGAGCAGCTGCCCGAACTGGAATCGGAAGAGTATTACTGGCATCAACTCCAAGGCTTGAGAGTCGTGACCCGCTACCAGGGTCAGGAGCAAGACTTGGGGCTGGTTTCAAAATTGCTCGAAACCGGTGCCAACGATGTGCTGGTGGTGGCTCCGGATGCCCAGAGCCTGGATGGTAGAGAGCGTTTGATTCCCTACGTTCCCGGCCAGTATGTCGTGAAAGTGGATTTAACCCAGGGCCAGATAGACGTGGACTGGGACCCGGAGTTTTGACTTCCCGAAGTTTTAACTTGCGGGTTTGACTTGAAGGAAAGCTGAAGTGGAACAAACCGAAGCGCCGGTAACGGCTGCTCAACCACTCAAGCTGGCCGTCGTGAGTCTCTTTCCGGAGATGTTCGAGGCGGTAACCAATTACGGGATTACCGGGCGCGCGGTCAAACAAAGCCTGGTAGCGGTTCAGTGTTGGAATCCCAGGGATTTCGCTCACGACCGACACAGCACGGTGGACGATCGGCCCTACGGGGGCGGCCCCGGCATGTTGATGAAGGTGCAGCCGCTGCGCGATGCCATAGGCGCCGCCAAGGCCTGGGTCGGTGAGCAGGCGCCAGTGATTTACCTCTCGCCTCAGGGGCGGGTATTGAATCAGACCGGCGTTCAGCAGCTGGCGACTTACCCCAACATGGTGTTGGTGGCGGGCCGCTACGAAGGCATAGACGAACGTTTGTTGGAAACCGTGATTGACCAGGAATGGTCGATCGGGGATTACGTATTAAGCGGCGGCGAGTTGCCCGCCATGGTATTGATCGACGCCATTACCCGGTTGTTGCCGGGAGCTCTGGGCCACGCCCAGTCGGCAGAGCAGGACTCCTTCACCGAGGGTTTACTGGACTGTCCGCATTACACCCGCCCGGAAGTATTCGAAGGGCGAGAGGTTCCGGAAGTGCTGCTGTCCGGGGACCACGACAGAATTCGGCGCTGGCGGCTCAAAGAGTCGCTGGGGCGAACCTGGCTCAGACGGCCAGATTTATTGCAAGCAATAGACCTAACCGAGGAGCAGCGGGCGCTGCTGACGGACTTTCGTCGGGACCTTGATAACGACTAACTCTAGCTGTGAAGCTACAGACTCTCAGGAGATGACCCATGACCAACAAAATCATTCAGGAGCTGGAAAACGAGCAACTGAAAAAAGACGTACCGGATTTTTCCCCGGGCGATACCGTAGTGGTTCAGGTAAAAGTGACCGAAGGTAACCGCGAACGTCTTCAGGCTTACGAAGGCATTGTGATTGCCAAGCGCAACCGCGGTTTGCACTCTGCCTTTACCGTGCGCAAGATCTCCCACGGTGTTGGTGTTGAGCGTACCTTCCAGACCCACAGCCGCCAGGTAGACAGCATTCAGCTCAAGCGCCGCGGCGATGTGCGTCAGGCTAAGTTGTACTACCTGCGCGATCTGACTGGTAAGGCAGCGCGTATTAAGGAAAAGCTGGGCGCATAAGCACAATAGCTGCTGCGCTTTAGAGAAAGCCGGGGTGGGAGACCGCCCCGGCTTTTTTTGTGGGTGAGACTTATATAAAAATTCGATTTTCGCGAAAGCGCGAATTTGAACGCTTATTGATTCACAAAGTCTACTAAAGCGGAACGTATTTACCGTCACGCGCGTTATACTGGGCGCCTTTATGACTTCAGCAGAATTAGCACCACAAGACGCTCAGAATCTGGAACGCTATCTCGATGCGATCTGGATGGAAAAGGGTTTGAGCGAAAACACCCTCAGCTCCTACAGGCGCGATCTGGAGGCCTTTGCCCGCTGGCTGGCGGAGCAGGGCGAAAGCCTGATGAGTTTGGGAAGTGGTCAGCTGTTTGGGTATCTAGCCGAGCGGCACAAAAAAGGTTTTTCCAGCCGGTCTACGGCACGTTTCTTGTCCTGTGCCCGCGGCTTTTATCGCTACCAGGTGCGCGAAGGGCGCTTGGATGAAAACCCCTTGGCGATCGTGGAAAATCCGAAACTGCCGCGCGCCCTGCCCAAGTCTCTGACCGAAAAGGATGTCGAGCGATTATTGGCGGCGCCGGACCTGGAGGAGCCTTTGGGTTTGCGCGATCGCACCATGCTGGAGGTGCTCTACGCCTGCGGTCTACGGGTGTCGGAGTTGGTGGGCTTGACCCTCTCGCAGCTGAATTTGCGCCAGGGCGTGATCCGGGTAATGGGTAAGGGCAGTAAAGAGCGTTTAGTGCCGCTGGGACAAGAAGCCATAGATTGGCTGGAGCGCTACATTCGTGAAGCTCGGCCGGCGCTCTTGCATAACAAGCCCGGTGAAATGCTGTTTCCAAGCACGCGAGCGCAGTTTATGACTCGCCAGACCTTTTGGTATCGGATCAAACATTGGGCCCAAGTGGCCGGTATCGATAAACCCTTGTCACCCCATACCTTGAGGCACGCCTTTGCCACCCATTTGCTCAACCACGGCGCCGATTTGCGTGTGGTACAGTTGCTGCTTGGCCACAGCGATCTGTCCACTACCCAGATTTACACTCATGTCGCGCGGGCGCGCATGAAAGAGCAGCACTCTCTGCATCATCCGCGGGGTTGATCCATTGCTTCACGCGCTGATTCAAAGGTGCAGGTTTACAGAAAATAGGGACAAATTGCAGGACGCTATTGTTGAACGGAGTAAGTTAGGGGCAAAAGCCTTAATTGCAATTTACTGGAAAATTTTATGCTTAACAGAATTTTGATTGTTACTTTGTTTGCGGTGTTTTGTGGAGCGGTCAACGCCCAACAGAAAGCGGAACAAAAACCCGAGACGCTAATCATCGAGCGTTTGAAAGCAGCGCGCCCCGATCTTCCTTATGGCGAAGTGCGTCCGGCGCCCATCGAGGGGCTTTATCAAGTCCAGGTCCAGGGCGGACCTATGCTCTATGTCACTCCAGACGGCAGCAAAATGCTGGTTGGTGAGTTGCTCTCCATCAGTGAACGCGGCTTTGCCCCGCTGGAAGACCCGCATGTGGTGCAAAAGCGTAAGGAGGCACTTGCCGAACTGGACGCCGATCAGGCCATTACTTACGCTCCCGATGGCGAGACTAAGGCCGTAGTTTATGTGTTCACCGATGTTGATTGTGGTTATTGCCGCCAGCTCCACAGTCAGCTGCACTCTTACAATGCCCAAGGTCAGGCTAAGCCCGGCTACCTCGATTTAGGCATTGAAATCCGTTATCTGGCGTTTCCTCGCGCTGGTATTCCCAGCCCATCAGCGGACAAGTTGATTACTGCTTGGTGCTCGGACAATTCGCGTCAGGTGCTCAACCGC
>CAZKCY010000139.1:0-6507 GCA_964551155.1 uncultured Marinimicrobium sp.
TCTGGCTGATTGATAATATCGTAGCGGCCACCGCCGCCTATCAGCGAACGCGACGCCAAATTGTCAAAAGCATTCTGTTGCCACTGCAAGAAAGCTTCGACGGCAAAATGGTCTTCCAACTCCCGAATACCGCGCACGTGCAGGAAGGTTTCATCGGTGTCGGTCAAACCCCGGGTTTTGCCGTAAGCGCGCTCTGCGAGGGCGAAGGTGGTGGTGTCGCCTTTGTGCCAGGTGATCTTGCCGGCTCCGGTATATTCTTCTTGGTCCTGGTTGCCACTCTTACCGCTCAGCCCAAGCTCCACTTGTCCGCTCCAGCCCTCGGCGGGCGGGCCTGGACGCTCGTTTTCAATATTGGTTATGGCACTCGCTGGCAGACTGGAGATCGCCAGACAGCTGCCAGCAAGAAGAGTGGGGAGTTTACGCAACAAAGATTTGGTATCGAACATTAATCAATAGACTCCTGGCAGCTGAGAGCTGCTGTATTAGTGGTATTTTGAAACTGTCGCTCATCCTCATGGGTGAGCTTGAGATTTTATGCCGGCGTTTACGTTGTGCTATCGCTCTTGGGTCACTGGCCATAGCTTTCAGGCATTGCCGGAGACTGCGATTGCTTTAGAGTGTTGCTGCCGAATTGGGCTAAACATTTCAAAGGCCGGGATTTTACCGGTTGGAAAGGAGGGTGCAAGGGGCAGGCTAGTGCCCCGGAGCTTAAAACTCGCCGTTGGGGAGCTAGTCACACTGGAGAAAATCAGTGCTGGCGCAATCTCAGCATCAAGCCTTGGCAATTTCCCGCTAGAGCCGCTTCCTCGAATCGGGCTATTTCTCGGTCACCCAAAAGCCCTGGGCTGGCAATAACCGTGTGGCTGTTACCTTCTGCCAGGGCCTGCCAAATAACCCAGCGGCTGTCCTGATCGGTGGGGATATGGATCAGGCGCAATTTACTGGCGTTCACGCCGTACTGGTCCAGCAACTGGCGATCAATTGGCCCGGGTGAAATCCAGGTGAGCCAACGATCCTGATTGCTGTGGCTAAGATGGGCCAACATGGGCAACAAAATACAGGTTTGGTCAGGCGCATTATGGGTCAGTACCAGCTCGGTGATACTCCCCAGCGAAGCGCGGTTGGAAATCGCTGTTTGTTGAGTGGCCCGGGGCTGATGCTGCAGGCTTGGATTAATCACGACGAATAACTCCGACGCTCAAACCTTCGATACAGAACTCCTGATCCCGTAAATCGACTTTAATTACCTCGAAATCTGGATTCTCGGGCCAGAGTTCCACCTGAGCACGGTTGCCAATGCGCTTGAAGCGCTTGACGGTCACCTCTTCGCCGATTCGCGCCACCACTATCTGGCCATTGCGCGCCTGTTCGGTGCGGTGCACCGCCAGTAGGTCGCCGTCCATGATGCCGACGTCTTTCATACTCTGGCCATTTACCCGCAGGAGATAATCGGCGCGCGGCGTGAAAAAGTCGTGCGGGAGGTTGCAGTAATCTTCTATATGTTCTTGCGCCAGTATTGGACTGCCCGCGGCGACGCGGCCTACGAGCGGAATGCCCTGCTGAACTTCTGGCAGTCTAATGCCGCGCGAGGCACCGGGAATGACCTCTATCGCTCCTTTGCGCGCCAGAGCTTTGATATGCTCCTCGGCAGCATTGGCGGATTTGTAACCGAGTATACGGGCAATTTCCGCTCGGGTCGGCGGATAACCGGTTTCCTCGGCGTAACTTTTAATCAGCTCTAAGACCTGTGCTTGGCGACTGGTAAGATTGATCATCCTGGCTCCCGGTATGCTCGGTTGTTGCCTCTGGCTCTGCTGACGCAGAGGTTCTGGGTTTTTATACAGCTATTGTGATTATATACAGTAAAAAACAGCTTGCAACCGGAAAGTACAAAAAAACCGCTGACCCTCTAATCTTCGTCGCCACCTGAATAGCGCTCCGGCTCAATAGTCTCGAGCGGGTTATTCCAGTCGCTCGGGGATTCGGCGCGATCATCGCGCCAGCGGTCTTCCTGGCTCAGAGCGTAGGGGGCGTTGGCATCCTCGGGAGGCGCGGCTGGCAGCAGCGGCATTCGAGACCAGGACTCCAGATCGAACTCGCTGAGGTCGCCATCCAGATACTGAACTTCGACCGTCGCTTCGTCTTCATCAATCGCGACCACTTCAAAAGTTTGGCCCTGCTCTTGGTCTTCATACCAAGCGCCTATGACCGGATATTGAAAGTCCATAAGTAGCCTCCTGATGGTTTACTGTGAGTCGGCTTTACCATATCACGGGAACCGGGCGGAGCGAATCGGTCTAACGCAGCCCGCTCCCAAACTTGGGAGCGGTAGGGTTAGCGCCACAGAGCTCTAATTACCTAATTTTGCTTCAAGTTTTGGTTTTCAATGGCCTCTAGGTATACTCCGCTCAGCATTAATCAATCTAATTGTAGCCAGTGAAATTAGATATTCGTCTAACTGCTTGAATAGGCGCCTATAGCTCGTTGGGCGTGGGGATTCATCATCTTGTCCTTGAGATACACACAGGCAAAGTTATGGAATTGATTGTTACCATTAAAGAGTGGATCGGCGCCCTGGCCGAGCAGGAGCGATTGTGGGTTGCGCACGTGTTTGCGGTGGTGCTGGCGACCCTGGTGGCTTCCTACGTTGTCGGATTTGCGTTGCGCCGCTTGGGCAACAAAGCTGATCGCAACAACGCTGTCTGGTTAACGGTGGTATTCAAGGCGGCCCGCTCGCCGGCCAAGTGGCTGGTGTTTTTGCTGGGTATCAGCTGGGCGGCTCATATCGCGCATCAGGGGTCGGAGTTCGATTTCCTCGGCATTGTCACTACCGTGCGGCAGGTCGGGGTATCCTTGCTAATCGCCTGGTTTATGGTGCGCTGTGTGGGCTTGACCGAAAGTGAGTTTCTGACCCCGCGCAAAGGCGACCCCGGCGATCCCACCACCGTAACGGCGGTGGGTAAATTGCTGCGCGCAGCAGTGATTATCACCACCGCCCTGGTTATCGCTCAGTCGCTCGGCTATAGCATGTCCGGGGTGCTGGCTTTCGGGGGGCTTGGCGGCCTCGCGGTAGGTTTTGCCGCCAAGGATCTATTGGCGAATTTTTTTGGCGGTCTGATGGTACAAATGGATCGGCCTTTTGCGGTCGGGGAGTGGATACGTTCGCCCGACCGGAACATTGAAGGTACGGTAGAGAACATCGGCTGGCGCCTGACCCGGATTCGGACTTTTGACCGCCGGCCGCTCTATGTTCCCAATGCGATTTTTACTCAGGTGTCGGTGGAAAACCCATCCCGCATGGAAAACCGGCGCATTTACGAGACGATTGGCATTCGCTACTCGGATGCCGACAAAATGGCCGCCATAGTGGCCGATGTCAAAGCCATGATTCAGGAGCATCCCGATCTGGAAGTTGAGGACCGGATCCTGATCGTCAACTTCGTCACCTTTAATAAAAGTTCGCTGGATTTCTTTGTTTACACCTTTACCAAGACCATCGACTGGGTGCAGTACCACGAAATCAAGCAGGATGTGATGCTTAAAATTCTGGATATCATTGCCGATCACGAAGCTGAGATTGCCTTCCCAACCTCGACGCTGCATGTGCCGGATCCGGTGACTTTGGCTCGGGAGGCTGGCGAAGACCGCCCCGAGAAACCAGCCGACAAGCCCACTGAGGAGTCCGAGCGTGGCTGAGCCAGAGTTTATGTCCGAATTGATGACCCTGGGTGCGCAAAAGCTCTTTAGCCAAAAGCAGGTCCAGCAAGCTCTGGCGCGTATGGCTCGGGAGATCAATCAACGCCTGCCGGTCGAGGAGCCGGTGGTGGTCTTGGGAGTTATGAATGGCGCCCTGGTCACCCTGGGAGAATTGCTGACCCAGCTGCAGTTTCCGCTGGAGCTGGACTATGTTCAGGCCAGTCGCTACGGCCTGGCGGAAACTGGCGGACTGCTGGAATGGCAGCGTCGGCCTCGGGCTCTGCTTGAGGGCCGCTGTGTGCTGATTGTCGACGATATTCTGGATCAGGGTATTACCCTGGAGGCGATTGTAAGCTATTGCCGTGAAGCCAAGGCGCGCGCCGTTTACACTGCGGTGTTGACCCGAAAGCAACTGTCTTTTGCCCCGGCCATCGAGGCGGTGTTTGTGGCCCTGGAAGTGCCGGATTGCTGGGTATTGGGGTACGGCATGGAGTCTCAGGGTCGCTGGGGCTATGCGCCGGGGATTTACGCTGCTCCCGCTGCGATCAGCAGCGCGCCGGAAAGCGATTGGTCTGGAGTCTGAGCCGTGGCCAAATTTGCAATTTTGGGGGGCTCAGGCTTCGAATCCCTCTCTCAAGTCGAGATTCTCTCTCGTCGAGAAATGAACACCCCTTATGGAGCCCCTTCAGATTCGATAGTTCTGGCGCGTCAAAAAGCTGTAGAGTTGGCCTTTTTATCCCGCCATGGCCAGGGTCACAAGCTCGCCCCCCATCAGGTCAATTACCGCGCCAATCTTTGGGCGCTGGCGGAGCTCGGAGTCGAGAAGGTGTTTTCCGTCAACGCCGTAGGTGCCATAGCAGAGGGGCTCGAGCCCGGACATTTGGCGGTGCCCGACCAATTGATCGATTACACCTGGGGTAGGGAGCAGAGTTTCGATTTGCGCCCCGAGGGCGCGGTTCAGCACATCGATTTTACCTATCCCTACAGCGCGGACTTGCGCACGGCTTTGCTCGATACTTTGAGCGAACTGAACTTGCCCTACCGGGGTTCGGGAGTCTACGGCTGCACTCAGGGACCGCGTCTGGAAACCGCCGCGGAGATTCGTCGCCTAGCCGCCGATGGGGTCGATTTGGTCGGCATGACCGGCATGCCCGAAGCTGCTCTGGCGCGGGAGTTGGGTCTGGAGTACGCCTCATTGTGCCTTGTGGTCAATCGGGCAGCTGGCTTGAATGCCGAACCCCTGAGTCTGTCGCAAATCTACCGGACTTTAGAGCAGGGCATGGCCCAGGCGCGCACAGTGATCGGCACCGCCCTCGATAACCTGGCTCGCTAAAAAGCGAGACAACCGCTCCAATATTCTCCATTCCCCGTTCTTCCTTCCCCGTTCCCCGTCCAAACCCTTATAATAAAAAATGATAAAAACGTCTCACTACTGACATTTTTATCTGGACAATGACGCTTTTATGGCTTACAAACGGCCGTTGGTGCTTTTGGCGACGCTTGGCAAGCTCGACAGCTTGCTCCGTGCTCTCGCTGAAAAACCAAATTCCAGGAAGACTCTCAAATAAAAAAAAGAGGTTATTGAATATGAGCGAACGTCAATCCGGGACCGTGAAATGGTTCAACAACGCCAGAGGCTACGGTTTTATCACCCGCGAAAACAGCACTGAGGATGTTTTCGTGCACTATCGAAATATTCGCGGGGAGGGCTATCGTTCGTTGGCCGAGGGGCAGAGTGTCGAATTCAGTTTGCTTGAAGGTGAAAAAGGCCTTCAAGCCGAAGATGTTGTGGCAGGAGTCTAGCTCCCGCTAGATCGACTGATACCCCCTGGCGAGGGGGTTCACCAATTTCCCGCTCGATCAGCGACTGGGTTCAGGTTCAGGGATGGGCTCGGCAAGCGGTCGCTGATAGGGCGTGACAATGATCAGCAGCCCCATCAACGGATGATCCAGGTAATGCAGCTCTGAGCTGCGCATGCGCCGACTCTGTTTCAAAGTTACGATACGATTAGGCAAGTAAGGCTCGCGCAGAAAACTGGGCAGCTCTTGGGTTTGCTCCAGCTCTAGCGCTGAATTTTGATCGGCTTCCAGTACTCTGCGCCAAGCTCCGGTTGAATCATCGCCTTGGCTGTCCCCTAAGGGTGATAATTCGGCGCTGATAGACTCGCTTTGAGGCGTCAGGTCCGCCCGGCTGGGCCGGTCCGGCAATTGCGGCCAGGTGCCCAGTTCCTGGCCATAGTTGGGCTCGAAACGGGTCAGCCAAAGATCGGTGTTCAAATGCAGGTAGCGGGACAAGCTCAGCCTAATATTGCCTTCCAGCTCGAAGTGGTCGCCAAATTTTTCTCCGCCAGTTATCACCAAAGCCGGTAATTCCTGATCTTCCACCATGGGTTGACGCCAGGCTTCATGGAACAGCACCTGATAGCCGCTGCGCCTTTCCAGTGCGCGCGCGTGGCCGTTCAATTGGCGCTCAGCCGGGGGTAGTTTGAGCATGGGGTCTCGGCTCAAATCCGGCATGATTAATTGGGGTTGTTGTTCGAGCTTGAGTGCCAAAGGATCTGAATCGGTGGCGCCAAGTGAATCCTCTGTTAGCGGCTCTGGCTGTTGGAGCACCGGCGTTTCGGGATCGCGCAATAATTGCCAGTTAAATGGGTAGCTCAGGAACAGGTTTTTGGGCCAGACTTCTTCGCCGGCTTCTGCGTCGGGACGGGCAAAAACAATAACCTCTACTTGATACCAGGTTTCGGCGTCTGCGCGGGTTGCCGATGGGCTCGAAGCCTGAGCGAAACTGGTGCCGCTCAGCGCCAAACC
>CAZKCY010000140.1:0-6492 GCA_964551155.1 uncultured Marinimicrobium sp.
GCAGAACTCGAAGATGCACTATTAAGTGGAGATCAGCATATGAACAAGGATCAATTTAAAGGTCATGCAAACGAATCGAAGGGTAAGGCCAAGGAAGTGGCCGGCAAAGTGACCAACGACAAGAGCACCGAATACGAAGGCAAGGCCGAAAAATATGGCGGCAAGGCGGAAGCCAAGTACGGCGACGTCAAAAGCAACGGCAAAGAAAGGAAATAAATACTCTGAGAGAAGAGTTAGAGTTAGCAGGAGTTCGCAATGCCCCACGACAGGCAGATATCTCTTCGGGGTGGGGCTAGCGGTGCCGGTCAAGGCTCAACTAGGTCCCATCCGAACAAAAGACTGTTTAGCGCGGTCGAGCTTCGCTTGTTTCGGTACACGGCAGTGGTGTTTTCTTTGGTTGTACTGGCCGCGCTGACCGGACTTGTGGTGTGGACATTTGGCTGGATGCTGAGTGTCTTCTACAGCTTGCTTCTGTCCCTTGCCGTCGCGGGTGTTCTGGCGCTGGTGCTGCATCCTATTGTGGAGTTTCTTGAGAGACGGCTTCACTTGCCTCACCTGCTGGCCGTCTGCCTTGTTCTATTGGCGTTTTTCGTGGCAACTGGCGGCCTGCTTTTCTTTCTCGTCCCTCTTGTGGTCAGTCAGGCCGTCCAGTTGATGACCGTATTGCCCGAGACATTGGCAAACTGGCAGGCCTATTTCTCCTTTCACTTCCCGGAGCTTGCCGCCATCATCTCCAACAGCTTGGAGAGCAACGGCGGGGAAGAGTCCCAGTCAACTGTGCCTGCGCTGGAGAACCCTGGCAAGACTATTATGGCCTATTTGGGACACTTGGCGGCCATGGCATTTATGCCGCTGTTCCTGTTCTTCACCTTGCTTTCCGGAAAAATGCTCCGGGGACAGGTTTCCGAACTGCTATCCGTGTTCCAAAAGTCCACCCGACTAAAGTCGCTGTATTTCCTGGACGTGTTCGTGGAGTACGTTACCGCCTTCTTTCAGGGCCAGCTGATCATCGCGGTATGCATGGGTACTTTGTATGCGGTTGGGTTTACTCTGATCGGACTCGAGTTCGGTGTGCTTATCGGGTTGGTGCTCGGATTGCTGAATATAGTCCCCTTCCTGGGCAGTCTGATCGGCCTATTGGTGGTGCTGCCCATGGCTTATTTGCAGCCGGATGGTGGAGTTGAGTTGCTGGCTCTGGCAGGTTTGGTTTTCGCGGCGGTGCAACTGATAGAAAGTTGGCTGCTCACGCCGAAAATTATGGCTAACCGCTCTGGTTTGCACCCGGCACTGGTGGTTATTTCCCTGTTTTTCTGGGGCACGGCCTTGGGCGGCGTTATTGGTCTGATACTTGCGGTTCCGCTGACGGCGTTCGTGGTAGCCATCTGGGGCGAGATCAAAACCAGCTTAATACACACGCTGAACGACTCCGAGGCGGAGCCACAAAAGTAAGCCTCGGCCGCACTTGAGATGGCGTCGTTGCCTGCAATTAATTCGTTGGCGTGGAATAGAGTCTCCGCGTCAGCTTTGCAGATCTTGGCGCAGAGCCCGTTCCAGCTCCTTGGTTGCAGTGATATCCAGAAGGGTAATTACCACCCCGTCAATCACATTATCCAAGCGACGATAGGGCATGATTCGGACGGTAAACCAGCGGTCGTCGGTGGTGGTGATCTGCTTTTCGGAAAAGACCAGAGTGTTCAGGGTTTTACGCGCATCCTCGTCGAGTTCCGGATACTTCAGCGTGCTGGTGAGATCACTGAGAGGCCGGCCAATATCGCCTTTACGAATGCTGATGATCTTTGTTGCTCGGTCGGTATAGCGGCGAAGATTTAAATTTTGATCTAAAAACACAATGGCGATCTCGACGCTATTGAGCAGATTGTTCATATCGCTCTGGGCAAGGGCTAGGTCATCGAGCTTGTTCTGCATTTCCGAGTTGATGGTTTGCAGCTCCTCATTCATGGACTGCATCTCTTCTTTGGATGTGGTCAGCTCCTCGTTGGTTGACTGCAGTTCTTCATTGGTGGACTGCAATTCCTCGTTGGCCGATTGCAGCTCCTCTCGGGAGGCGCGGTTTTCCTCTCGCAAGGTTTGAATTTCGTTCTGGTATTGCTGTAGCTCCGCTGCATTAATTTGATACCCGTCGGTTTTCACCTCTTTTTTATCGCCCGGTTTGGTCGCTGGGCCGATATCGCGGAACACGATCATTTTCATGCCGCGCAGGGCGGAGGGCTCTCGCAGCGCCTGTACAGTAACATCGACGCTTTGGCTACCCCCGCCTGGCAGTTGCACCTGCAGGTTGGGTAACTGCAGCGCTTCGTTTTGGTTGCTGGCCTGGCGCAAAGCGCTGCCGATGGGAGCCTGCAAGCCTTCCCGCACCATGGCATGAAAGTTCCAGTTGGCTTTACCGGCGGCAGGTTCCAGGTACTTTCCTGTGCGCCCGCTGATGTAGACGATGTCACCTTCATCGTTTACCACTACTGCGGCGGGAGCATATACCTGCAGCAATACCTGGTCGGCGGCTGATTGAAGGTTGTTTTTTGTCGGCAAAGTCGACTTGGTGGAAGACACGGGGAGCTCCTTGGCTATCCAGGAAAGAGGTGGAAACGAGTTTACCGGTAACCTGGAGTTGACGCTCTTAACATTTTCTCCTCGCCGATAGATTCGCTGTTTGGCGTCAATGGGGGTAAACAGCCGAGTATCGCGACCTACCGTCTCTGAGCTTCCCAGCAAAAGTACCCCGCCAGCGCGAAGGCTGTAGTGGAACATGGGCATAAGCCTGCGTTGCAGGCTCTGGTCGAAGTAGATCAATAGGTTGCGGCAGGAAATCAAATCGAGGCGGGTGAAAGGGGGGTCGAGCACCACATCCTGCTGGGCAAAGAGCACCATATCGCGGATATCGCTGTTAATTCGGTAACCGTCGTGCTGAGCAGTGAAAAAACGCTCCAAACGTTCCGCCGAAACGCTGTTGCTGATTATCGGGGGGTATTGGCCGCGACGTGCGCTGGCAATAGCGTCGGGGCTCAGATCCGAAGCAAATATCTGCAGAGTAAAGTCATGAGCTTGGGGCAACTTTTCCAGTGCCTCGGTGAAGACCATGGCCAGGGAATAGGCCTCTTCACCGGTTGAGCAGCCTACCACCCAGGCTCGCAGTTGGTATTGCCGGGGCTGCCGTGCCAGCAGTTCCGGTAAAACGCTATCCGCCAGCCGCTGCCAGACCTGAGCGTCGCGGAAAAAGCTGGTTACGCCTATGAGCACTTCCTTGAACAGCAGCTCGATCTCTTGGGAATTGCACTCGAGAAAATCCGCGTAACGCGCCAAAGTCTCGAGTTGGTGGATCGCCATGCGCCGCTCCATCCGGCGATGGAGGGTGCTGGGTTTGTAGAGTGAAAAGTCGTGTCGGGTGCCCTTCTGCAGCAGATGGAGAATGCGCTGAAAGGGCGTCGACGCCGGCTCAGAGTCCGCTGAGTGTTCATCGGACGCGCTCGGTTCAGGCATTTTCTCAAGGTACGCCAGTATGCGGGCGGGCAATTCGCCTGGCGGGGCGACAATATCGATGCAGTCTGCGTCTATGGCGCTTTTGGGCATGGCATCGAACTGCGCCGTGTCGGGCTGTTGCGCGGCCGTGAGCCCCCCAACGGTTCGAATAGACTGCAGGCCCAGAGTGCCGTCGGAGCCCATGCAGGACAATACCCCCGCGGCTCCATGGGTGGCGCCAAGTGCAGCACACCGTCGACAACACTGAGCTCGGTATTGGGTGGAATCACATACACGCAGTCGGGCTCAATACGCATCTTCTGAGTCGCTTGCAGCACCTCCATCGCGGTAACCCGCTGGAGTAATTCGGTGAGCAGGGTTTTATGGTCGGGGTCGAGATGCTGTACCACTACATAAGCCATTTGGCTTTGGGGCGGTACCCGGGCAAGAAACTGTTCCAGTGGCTCCAGGCCACCGGCGGAGGCGCCAAGACCTACCACATGAGTGGGTGCGGGAGAATTTGCCGGCGTCGAAGCTACCATAGTGCAAAACAGTTGATGGTGGTTACTCCAAATTCTTACATTCGTAGCAGACTAACAGAATATGCTCTCGCTCTGGGGAGATGGATGCGAAAAACTGTAGGGGCCCGGAGCCCTGCTCGCCATCGACTCTTTCCGTCAGGCAGGAGTCCTTCTTGCCACTGTCCGCAACTCCCCGCAGCAGAGCGAGCAATAGGGGCCGGTCATGGGGCTGCAAAAATGCGTCGATAGGCTGTCCTTCGATACCATCCTGGTCGGGGGCGAACAGCTCGGCGGCGGAGAGATTACTTTGCACTACCGTGCCTTCCAGATCAAGAACACAATAGGCCAGAGGGGCACTATCGTATAGCGTTCGGTAATGATTCAGCTCTTCTTCTCGGGCTCGCTCGTTGGCGGCAATTTCCTCGTTCTGCAAGTCGAGTTCCACCTGGTGAACCTGAAGTTCGTGGAGCAACTTGAGAGCGTCTTGCGCTTGGTCTGGATTACTGGACAGGCGGTGCAGCAGTTGCAAAGCGTCAATGCCCATCGACCACTGACCCGATGGATTTGTCGTGCCCGATAGTAATTGCGCTTCGGCCTTGTCTCGCAGTTTTGTATAGACGTTGGATTCGTTAACAATTAGGTGCATACAAACTCCTTGCTTAGTCTCGGTACACAGTTTCTCTATAGTAACCTATTGCACTCGGGATTAGTGGGGAGAGTTCAGCAAACGGCTTAAACTTCAGACTTCTAGCGCACCTGATGGTGGTCGTAGCAAGTGGCCAGCTAGTCGAAAGCAGTCGATGTTGGTCGGAATGTACGCCGCCGCACAGACCTGCTCGCGACACAGTGTCATGATTTTATTCAACCTCAATGCCAATGAAAGAATAATTGGTGTGAGTTCTATCAATACAATCTGCATACCATTGGCAGTGATATTGCGGATTACGTTAGGAGTGCGATAACAATGAAATTCAGTGAAACAGTTTTAGCCGCCTTGCTTGCAAGTGTTTTGGTATTCTCCTTGTCAGCCTGTGAGGATCAAGGCCCTATGGAAGAAGCTGGGGAAGAGATTGACGACAAGGTTGAAGAGTCGGGCGATGCCATCGAAGATGCTACCGATGGTGATTGATCGTCGGGTGCCATTCCTGTGTTAGCACTATTCGAACGGATAGTGTTATGCATCCAGGATTAAGTCATGCGCCTAAGAGAAACTGGCTCGAATCTCATGATGATCATTCTGATCCTGTTGGCTTTGCTGCTAACAATTGCCACGTTTCTCCCACTTTTGCGTGTCGACCAATGGTGGGAGCAAGCGCTCGAGTCGCTGGAAGCGGATTATCCGCACACTCTGAAGAAACCCCTCGACAATGCCTACGGTATGCTCCTGCATAGCCGGTTGGAGCTAGTCGACCCTGAGGTTCGGTATATCCTCAAGGACAGCATCCCGTCGATGCACATGCAAGTGGAGTTGCCGTCTTCTGACCGCGTCTATATGCACTTTGTTCATCCAAATCCTCCCAATCCCAAATATGCTACCGAGACGACCGAGCGAGATGCGGAACTGCTGATTGTGGGGCGCGAAGTGGCCAAGGGGGGTAAGCCCGCAATTGTTGCGGGGGATTTCAACGATGTCGCCTGGTCCACCACCACAACCTTGTTTCAGAAGGCCAGTGGTCTTCTTGACCCGCGCGTCGGAAGAGGGATGTACAACACTTTCAATGCCGAGAGTTTTTTCCTGCGTTGGCCGCTCGACCATGTCTTTCACACCGATCATTTCAAGCTTGTACACATTGATAGAGGTCCGGCCTGGGGGTCGGATCACTTTCCTGTTTTTATCGAACTAAGCCTGGAGCCTGACGCAGAAGCCGAACAGAACGAACCGGACGCGAGCGGTGAGGAGGGAGAGCGGATCGATGAGGCGATCCAAGAGGGAAGGCAGATGCCGGACGATTGAAAAATTTCTCTGGCTTTGATATTGCGGATTAATTTGGGAGTAGGACGACAATGAAATTCAGTGAAACTGTTTTAGCCGCTTTGCTTGCAAGTGTTTTGGTATTCCCCTGTCGGCCTGTGTAGATCAGGATCCCGTGGAAGAAGCCGGAGAAGAGATCGACGACAAAGTTGAAGAGTCGGGCGATGCTATTGAGGATGCGACTGATGGTGATTGATTCTCGCTCGATCCAGCATCTGGAGGTCTGGCATTCCCCAGAAGCTTTGCTGTGCAAGGCTGGTGTATAACAATGCCGCGATTCCCAAACCACACACTCAACAAAGAATCCCAACTATGTCTGCTGCTCTCTGGTTCCTAATCGTGGGCGGGTTGTTGCTCGCACGAGGATTAACGGAAACGCTGCTTAAGCGCTCGCCCATAACCCCGGCCATGTTGTATTTGGCAGTTGGGTTGCTACTGGGGCCTACCTTACTGAATTTGTTTCACTTTAACCCGCTGGAAGAATCCGGTCTGCTTGAGATACTCACCGAAATAGTCGTGTTGATT
>CAZKCY010000141.1:0-3283 GCA_964551155.1 uncultured Marinimicrobium sp.
TGGGTTTGAAGCGTTCGCAGTAGGTGAGGGCGTCGCACAATACCAGCCGGCCTTCGGCATCGGTATTGAGAATTTCAATGGTCTGGCCCGACATGGATTTGACGATATCGCCGGGCTTGGTGGCGCGGCCATCGGGCATATTTTCCGCCGCGGCAATAACCGCCACTAGATTGAGCTTGGGTTTTAGCTCCAGCAGGGTCTGCACTGTGCCGAGCACACTGGCCGCGCCGCACATGTCGTATTTCATTTCATCCATGCCCTGGCCGGGCTTTAAGCTGATACCGCCAGTGTCGAAGGTAATGCCTTTGCCCACCAGCGCCAGAGGCGCTTCGGATTTCGCCGCGCCTTGGTACTCCAGTACGATCAGCTTTGCTGGCTCGGCGCTGCCCGCGGACACCGAAAGCAGCGAGCCCATGCCCAGTTCGCGCATTTGCTTTTCTTCCAGCACCTTCACGCTCAGCTGAGCTTGTCCTTTTGCCAGCCGGCGCGCTTCGCTGGCGAGGTAGCTGGGTGTACAAACATTACCGGGCAGGTCGCCCAGCTCGCGCGTCAGAGCCACGCCTTTGGCGAGCGCGGCGCCGGTGATCAGCCCGCGCTTAGCGGCCGCCAACTGGCTCTTGGCGTCGCAGCCAAAGGTGATTTTGGTAGGGCCGGCTTTGTCATCGGGGGTCGGGGATTTGAACTTGGTGAACTTGTAGCGCATTTCGCCCAGAACTTCGGCCAGGTGTTTTGCCTGCCACTCGGTATCGCGCCCGGTGACTTCTACCTCGCCCAGACACAGGCACAAGTCCTTGGCGGCGGTGCTTTTCAACGCGTTGAGGCCCTTGCTGAGGGCCTTGCGATAAGTGTCGACGTCGGGTTTGACTGGACCCATTCCGAGAATCAGCAGGCGCTCGGCTTTGACCGCCGTCGGATTGAACAGCAATAGGCTCTCTCCCGCCTTGCCTTTAAAGCCCTCGCGCTTGCACAATGCCTTCAGTCTGCCGCCTGCGGCCTCTATGGCCTCAAAAGCCGGCGACCAGTTGCCGTCCTCGTAGGCTGTAACCACAAGGCATTGGCTGGTTTGCTCTGGAGCGTTGACAACTTTGGCGCTATAGGACATTGAGCTTCTCCGAATTTAAAGGTATTGGCGGGGTCTGAAAGGTCTGGCGATTAAAACCGACCTGCACGACCGAGACAAAAGCATTCGAGTACGGGATAATGCCGCCGTTTCCGCAGCCCCAGAGGGCGCACTCGAATTGATTGTGCCCTAGTGTACGCTATAGCGCTGCTTGGGAAAATTGTCCTCGTCAAGAGGCGATTATTCTGGAGGCGACAATTTCTTTGTGCTGGGTTTTTCGCTCGGCGCAGACAAAATCAGAAGTCAGGATGCCTGAGTGATTATTTTTCGATACCTGAGCCGTGAAGTGATGGTAACCATGCTCGCGGTCAGCAGTATTTTGTTGCTGATCATCATGAGCGGTCGCTTTGTGAAATATCTGGCCGAGGCCGCCGCGGGCGAGTTGGCGGTCGATGTGCTGTTTACCATTATGGGTTATCGACTGCCGGGATTTTTGGAACTGGTCATTCCGCTCGGGTTCTTTATCGCCATATTGCTGGCCTACGGGCGTCTCTATATCGACAGCGAAATGGTGGTGCTCTCGGCCTGTGGCCTGAGCCAGCGCCAGCTGGTGGGCTATACGCTGGTGCCAGCAGCAGCCGTGGCTATTTTTGTGGGCGGTTTAAGCCTTTGGGTCAGCCCCATGGGGGTTAGGGCCACTGAGACGGTGATCGCCGAGCAGCGTACCCGCAATGAGTTTGAAACCATTCAGCCGCGGCGCTTTCAAGCCCTCAATAAAGGCACGGCGACGACTTACGTTGAGGGCATCAGTGACAATCGTCAGCGTTTGGATCAGGTGTTTGTCGCCGAATCGGATTCCGGCGCCGGTGACGGCCGGGTATCGATCTTAGTGGCCGAGTACGCCCAACAGTCGGTGCATGAGGAATACGGCCACCGCTACCTGAATATGCACAATGGCCGGCGCTATGAAGGCGAGCCGGGCAAGGCCGACTACCAAGTCACCGAGTTTGAAATATACGGCCAGTACATTCAGCCCACCGATATCAGCGCCGGCTTCAGAAACAAAGCCGATGCTCAGCCCACGGCGGCGCTTTGGATGGCCGATGATCTACAAAGCCGTGCCACGCTTCAGTGGCGTCTGTCTCTACCCCTGCTGGTGCTGGTCGTGGCTTTGTTGGCCGTACCCTTGAGCAGCACCAGCCCGCGCCAAGGCCGCTACGTCAAAATGCTGCCCGCCATCATTCTTTATATGGTGTACCTCGGCGTTCTCAGCGGCGTTCGCGGTGCCATAGAAGCGGGTAAGTGGCCGGTAGTGCCGGGACTTTGGGCCGTCCATCCGGTGTTTATCGCCCTGGCTTTACTGCTGCTCAACAGCCACAACATGAAACTCAGTAAGCAGCGTCGCAAGGCCCGGCGTGCCCTCAAGCAAGATAAGTCCAGCGGGGGTACCGCCAATGGTTAAAATCAATCGCTATGTGGCCCGGGCGGTCTTTGGCGCCATTTTCATGGTGCTTTTGGTGATTCTGTCACTCGATTTGGTGGGCACCTTTATCGATGAAGTCGGTGGGTTGAGAGCCAATTACACCGTTAGAGAAGTGCTGATTTATTTGGGGCTATCTTTGCCGGGGCGCATCTACGAATACCTGCCCTATGCCAGCCTGATCGGCTGCCTGATCGGCTTGGGGATACTCGCCAATGCCAGTGAGCTGGTGGTGATCCGCTCCGCAGGCGTTTCGGTTAAACGCATTACCTGGATGGTGATCAAGCCCGTTCTGCTTTTTATCGCCTTTGGTGTGGTGCTCGGCGAGTTTGTGACCCCCTATACCGATCAGCTGGCCGAGAGCCGCAAAGCGGTCGCTCTGGGCGAGCAGCGCGCCCAGATTAGCGAAAGCGGGCTCTGGAACCGCGAAGGCGACGAGTTCATGTATTTTAACGCGGTAGACCCCGATGGCATTTTGCACGGCGTGACCCGGTACCAGTTTGACGAGGATCAGCGCTTGCTCCAGTCCAGCTTTGCGCGCCAAGCCATTCATAAAGAAGGCTATTGGGAAGAGCAAGATATTGCCATTACTCGCTTTAGCGAGGATTCCACCGAGACCGACACGCTGGCCGCGCGCCGCTGGGACACCGAATTATCACCCAATCTGTTGAATATCGTGGCCATGGAGCCTGAAGCACTGGCGATTGGCAGTCTCTATTACTACAGCAATTACTTGGCGGAGC
>CAZKCY010000141.1:3293-6483 GCA_964551155.1 uncultured Marinimicrobium sp.
ATCGCTTGGCGTTCTGGCAGAAGCTGCTCCAGCCGCTGGCGACCATAAGCTTGGTGTTGATCGCCATTTCCTTTATTTTCGGGCCTTTGCGCGAAGTCACCATGGGCCAAAGAATTTTTACCGGCGTGGTGTTTGGTATCGTCTTCCGCCTGAGTCAGAGTTTGCTGGGCCCCTCGAGCCTGGTGTTCGGCTTTCCGCCGATTATAGCGGTGCTGGTGCCCATAGGGGCCTGCGCGTTGCTTGGAGTCTATCTGCTCAACCGTACCCGCTAAGCGCCGGGTTATTCTTCCTTCTTGGGCAGCAGTATGACCCGCGTGCGGCTTAGCTTGCCGTGCAGGGTCTGGCGCTCGGCGTTCAAAAAGGCCCAGAAATAGCCCAACCCGAAAACCGCCAACGAAAAAGGCGCCACCAGCGCGCGAATCACACACTGCTTCAAGCTGGGCGTCTTCAGGTTTTCGCTCACCAGTTTGATCCGCCAGGCACGCATGCCCAGGGTCTGGCCCCTGCGCCGCCAGAAGTAGCAGTAAAACCCCGCCAGCACCGTCACCAAACCGATGAACACCAAAGGCTGCCAGCCGTTCCAGCTGATTTTTTCGCCCTGGGGCGGCGCGCCTTGAATAAGCACATTGACCAAAGTTGCCAAAGCGCCGTAAGCCAGCGCTATCGCCATCAACAGCAGGCTGTCGTACACCAGAGCGGCAAAGCGGCGCGACAGGCCGGCGGCAACCGGGGGTTCGGGTGAGTCGGTTTGCGTTGAAGAGGCTTGCTGGGGCATGGGGTTGGATCCGGGCCGGTTCAAAAGGCGCCCATTGTAGGTCAGATGCTTTATTGCTGGTAGTGAATCAGCCAGTCGCCGGCTTTGTGCACCGGCTCGCCCAGGGAAATAGAGCCCGAGCCAAACAGCGGTAGCTCCTCGCGGCGCAGGTAAATATCGGCTTGCGCCGGATGGCTGACATAGGTGCCATTGGTGCTGTGATCCACCAGCACGTATTTGCCGCGCCGAAAAATAATGTGGCAGTGATCCCGCGATGCCAGGCCGGAGTCAATCTGCAAATGGGCTTTGAGCTGATCCCGGCCCAAAACAAACGGGGTTTGCTCTGGTTTTATATGAATTTCCTGCTCTCTGAGCTTGAGCGTCAGTTGAGGCTGCTCTAGGTGTGGCGTCAAATCGTCGATCGAAATAACCCGGGTCGCGCTGTGGCTCTCATAGCTGTGCTCCCAGTCCATTCGGTAAATCGCGGTAGGGTTTAGCTCCCCCTTGAGCTTGATGCGATCAAAAATGTGGCACTCATTGCGCAGTTCGCCATCCAGAAGATCGGCAGCGCCTTGAGTCAGCACGATCTGGTTGGCACGGGCTATATGAGTCACACAGGCGGCGTCGTTGACTGTGTCGCCGAAAACATCGTCCTCGTCAACCAAGGTCGGACCAAAGGCTAAACCAATACGCACGGCCAGACGATCGCTGCCTGAACGAATGGTCTCATGCTGCTGAATGGCGATGGCCGCGCGACAGGCGTCTTCGACCGCATCGAAACGCGTCATGATTTCATCGCCGATGGTTTTAACGACAACTCCGCCATGCTCACCGGTCAGTTTCATCATCAGTTTAATAATGGCGTCGAGCCGGCGTTTGGCGCGCAGGTTGCCCAAGCGCTTATAGAGCGCCGAGCTGTCCGATACATCGGCAAACATTATCGCAAGGTCGTGAGTTTGCTGAGTCATTGCCGGGGATTACTACTCTGAGGTCGAAAAATTGACGGCACATGATAACGCGCTCGAGTGTCAAAGCACAGTGCTGGCGAAACGGATCCGCGCTTAAAAAAGTGGAACAAACGGAGTAAGACGCCAGCGTTTACAAAAACCGTCTTTTTTCCGGGGAAATCTTCAAGCCTGGTAAGTTTTACCCTGACTTTCTAGAAGGCTTCGACGTATGCTTTGTTCAAGTAGCGAAGAAGCACTATAACGAGTATTTCGGTTGGGGTCTTTGGTTGCACGACGGAACTGATTTCGAAATGCTACAAATGGTATGGCCTACAACGGATGGCGTGTGGCCATGGAATGAAAACACCTCAGAATTCTATCAGTGGGCGCTGCCAATCCTTAGTGAGAGCGGCGCGCTAAATGAAATATAACCTGCGACCCTAATCAAGAATGAACTCTTTGAGTCCATTCACCGGCTTCCTTGACCGCTTTGGATAGCTTTCCGTTTTTTTAAGCTCTACCGAGACAATTTTATTAAACTGTTTTTTATAAAAAATCCTCTGAGCATAAAGCGATTCTCAGTCGAGCTGGGTAGCTCGACTTACCGATTCGCCCAGTCGGGTTCGCAGCCAGACGGGAGCGGATTCTTGTGAGAGTTCAGGTGAGTAAGCCTTCCATTCGGAATCAGGGTCTTTGCGGACTTCAACGCTCAGGCCCGGGAGGTTGGTATTTACCTGCAACTGACCTTTATGCCATCGAGCCCCGGGGGGCGCCAGATAAAAACCGATACCGGCGGCCTCCAGGCGGGGCAGTTCCCGCTGCACTAAGGCCGCGGCAAAGCTGGCGTAGTCCGCTAACCGGGCGCTAGTGTCGGGGTTATCGGCTTCCCATTCCGCCCGGTGCCAGGCGCGCTCGGCGAGCGCCAGCAAGCGCGGGTAGAGCATGGGTTCAAGCTGTTCGGCGGTGCGGATGGTTTCGGTCCAAACCTGGCCCTGAATTCCGAGAATATTTTCAGGCTTTTGAAGCTTTGGCATTGGTCGACCCACCAGGGCTTCCAGGTTGTCGATGGTCTCTCCTTCTCGGGTGGTTTCTGCGTTGGCATACATGTTGTCCGGCATATAGCCGAATACTTTCTGGGTATCGGTATAGCGGGTCGCCCAGTAGTAACCCCGTTCTTCGGGGTGCGCCTCGTAGGGGTGGTCAAAATAGAGGTGAGTAGCGTGAGACAGAATCACCTCGTAACCGGCGTTGGCCAGACGGTAGGCGCGGTCAGCGACACCCCACTCCCAGATGTTGTCCCAGGCATTGGCCAGCACCCGTTCGGCCTTGAACTGGTCGCGAATAAAGGGATTGTTGGCGTCGTACATTAAACCGTCTTCCCAGCCGGCCAGCGCCAGGCCGCGTTCATGGGCGAGTGCGGCTATCCGGCTGACAAAGTAGGGCTTGAGGTCCGCGACCCCGGCCACGCCCTCCTGGGTGGCGACGAGTT
>CAZKCY010000142.1:0-6476 GCA_964551155.1 uncultured Marinimicrobium sp.
AGCTCTTCCGGGGTGCAGGAAGGCGCGGTAAAGGGATGGTGCAGCGAGGTCCAGTTGCCTTCGGAGTCTTCCTCGAACATCGGGAAGTGAACGACCCACAAAGGCGCCCAGTCTTTGGTGTACAGATCCAAATCGGCGCCCAGCTTGCAGCGCAGCGCGCCCAGGGCTTCGGTCACGATCTTGGCCTTGTCGGCGCCGAAGAAGATCAGATCGCCGTTTTCGGCCCCGACCCGCTCCAGAATCTCGGCGCGCACTTCGTTGGGCAGGAACTTCACAATCGGCGATTGCTGGCCGTTTTCCAAATCCGCCTTGTCGTTGACCTTGATGTACGCCAGGCCTTTGGCGCCGTAAATGCCGACAAAATTGGTGTAATCGTCGATTTGCTTGCGGCTCAGCTTTTCACAGCCACCCGGGACTTTCAGTGCCGAAACCCGACCTTTGGGGTCGGCGGCAGGGCCTGAGAAGACCTTGAAATCAACCTTGAGCATCAAATCTTTGACATCCACCAGTTCCAGCGGAATGCGCAGGTCCGGCTTGTCCGAGCCGTAGCGCGCTATGGCGTCGGCGAAGGTCATGCGCGGGAATTCGCCCAAGTCGACGTCCTTCAGCTGCGCGAACAGCTGGCGGATCATGTCCTCGGTCACTTCCATGATCTGCTCCTCGCTCATGAACGAGGTTTCGATATCAATCTGGGTGAACTCGGGCTGACGATCGGCGCGCAGGTCCTCGTCGCGGAAGCACTTGGCGATCTGATAGTAACGGTCGAAGCCGGACACCATCAGCAGCTGCTTGAACAGCTGGGGCGACTGGGGCAGCGCAAAGAACTTGGTTTCGTGAGTGCGCGAGGGTACCAGATAGTCGCGCGCACCTTCGGGGGTGGCTCGGGTCAGGATCGGGGTTTCGATGTCCAGAAAGCCGGCGCCGTCCAGATAGTTGCGAATCGCGCTGGTAACCTTGGAGCGGAAGCGCAGGCTGCGCTGCATTTCCGCCCGGCGCAAATCCAGGTAGCGGTACTTGAGGCGTACGTCCTCGCCTACGGTAGCGTGGGCATCCAGCGGGAAAGGCGTGGTTTCGGCTTCGTTGAGGATCAGCAGAGCGGTGCCGTAAACCTCGATCTCGCCGGTACCCATATTTGGGTTGACGGTGGCCGCGCTGCGGGCGCGCACCCGACCAGTGACCTGCAGCACATACTCGCCGCGCACCCGATCGGCCAGGTTGAAGTGATCGCCGGCGTCGGGATCAAACACCACCTGGACTATGCCCTCGCGGTCGCGCAGGTCGATAAAAATCACCCCGCCGTGATCGCGGCGGCGGTCTACCCAGCCACAGAGGGTTACTTCTTGATCGATGTGCGCGGCCGTCAAAGTGCCGCAGTAATCACTGCGCATAAAGCTGTTCCCGTTATTTTTTAAGAAAAATTTGAGCGCTAAGCCGCCGAACTGCCACTGGCGGGCTTGCTGGCGGCGGGTTTGTCCGCCGATTTTTCGGCCGGTTTGGAGTCGCTCTTGTCGCCGGCCAGGTTTTTGCGGTTCGCAGATTTAAAATCGGTTTCGTACCAGCCACCGCCTTTGAGACGAAAGCCGGCGGCAGAGATTTTCTTTACCAGAGCGGGCTTTTCGCAGGCCGGGCAATCCAGCAGCGGAGCGTCGCTCATTTTTTGCAGTTTTTCCAACTGATGGCCACAGGCCTCACATTGATATTCGTAAATCGGCATCTCGAAAACCTTGATAATCAAACTGTTGGAGGAAGCCTGCCGGCAAACGCCCTGGGGCCAAAAAACGCGCGATTATACCCTAAGCTGCCGCCAGCGAGAACCAAATAGGCCAAATTCCAGGTCGCCAATTCGGCCTGAAATCCGGTTTTTGCTATCTAGGGCTAATTTGGGAATTTTAAAGGTCTGCCGAGGGGTGATTTGGCGCAAATATTGGCCTACGAAAGCTCGACCCCTAGGGTGTTGCCCTCATAAACCAGCGGTAGAAACTCCAGAGGTCCGACACATTCGGCGGCCGCCCCCTGGGCCTGTCCGGTGACCAAATTGAACTCTATGCCGTGTACCGGGCAGCGCAGCAAATTATCGCGCACCGCGGCTTTGTGCAGTGGCGCATCCATATGGGGGCAGCGATTGGCGAGCAGATAAACCCTGCCCTCCTCCTGCAGCAACAATAGCTCACGCCCGCACAGACGCAAAGTCTGGCGGTAACCGTCATGCAACCTATGCAGTTTTTCCAAAGCTTGGTAAGGCATGGAGCGCACCTCCCGGGCGCATTAGCGCGAGTATAAGCGCTATAGCCCACTTTGGCGCGCCGATGTCGGAAATTTTTGTAGCTCGGGTCACAGCCTGGAGGCCAAAAAGGTTAAACTAGTGGCTTTTTAGGGAACCCTCGGGCTCCCGCGCTCAAAGGATGTTTATGAAAGCAAGCCAAGCCTATCTGGAACGCCTAAAAGCCTTGTCCGGCCGCTTGGTGGCCTTGCAAAAACCCATCCGGATTCTGGATGCGGTCAAGTGGCCCAGCGAACTGGAAAAGCGCTTTATGGCCAGCGGCGGACGCGAGCTGCCGGCGGTGGATGTCGAGTTTTACCAACGCCAAAAGCTCGGCTTCGAGCCCGATCAGGTTTATCGGGATCTGACCGAGCTGAAAAACGATGTCCGTCGCCAGCTGGGACGAGGCGATGCTCTGGGAGGAATTTTGAGCGCTACCATTGAGCAGTACCAGGTGGTGGTGGAATTGTTGCAGCACCGGGGTCGACCGGAGTTTGGCGACTTCAGCCGAGAACTCTACGGCTCGGCCCACGACAAGATCAGAGGCGACCGCAAGACGCTGCGCCAGCTGGGAGAGCGCCTCTGCGAGGTGTTTTCGTTGCCCGCGGTAGACCACTTGAACCGCCCCTACAGCAACGCCATAAACGCCGAGCAGGCGGTCGCCAGCCTTAAGGCGCGCATGGACCGCTATTTTGGCGCCGGCGAAGTGCGGGTGGAAATCAGCGATGACATAGTTTCCGACGCCTCGGCCGGCGGCGACTGCATCAAGGTGAATCGCCGGGCCCGCTTTTCCGAGCTGGATTTGCAGGTGTTGGAAGTGCACGAAGGCTGGGTCCACATAGGCACCACCCTGAACGGTCGCCAGCAGCCCTGGGCTACCTGGCTGAGCGTCGGTTCGCCGCGCATTACCGCCATCCAGGAGGGCATGGCAGTGCTGATGGAAACCCTGACCTTCAGCTCCTTTCCCCAGCGCGCCCGCCGAGTCAGCGACCGAGTGGTAGCAGTCGATCTGGCCGAACAGGGCGCCAATTTTTGCGAAGTCTACCGGCATTTTATCGAGCGCGGCGTCAGTGAGCACGACAGCTACCGAGTTACCCAACGGGTGTTCCGAGGCGGAATGGTGGAGGGCAGCCCGCGGGGCTCGATCTTCACCAAGGATATTTCTTACGTCAAAGGCTTTGTCGAGAACGTCAATTTTATTCGCAGCGCGATTCAATCCGGAGTTCCGGAGATAATCCCTATGCTGTTCGTGGGCAAGGTAACTCTGGACGACCTACCAGTACTCTATGAGCGTTACCTGGAAGGCGTCATTGCCCCACCCAAGTACTTGCCCTCCATGTTCGAAGACCTCAATGGCTTATACGTTTGGTTCGGTTTCTCCAGTGGCATATCGGTCATGAACATTGGCAGCATTCAGCAGCACTTCAACAAGCTGTTCCGGCAAATGCCGGCTACCGAGCCGCTTTACTCAAACAGAACCGATGCCGAGCTGATTTAACTTACCTATGATGCATTACAAGATTGTGGTTACCGGCAGCAATATTTTTGTCGAAAATTATGGCGACTCCGACCTTATTGTCGGCTTTGTCGCCTGTCGGATTATCAAGGCCGAGTCAGAAGCGATGGCCATCGCCACCGTCAAGCGCAATATTCTGGTGAACTGGAATCAGAGCTTCAACGCCGACCGCAAGTTGGGCCTGCCAAAGTTGAAAGTAGAAAGAATTGATTCGATCAGTCCCTGGCTTGCGAAAGAACCCAGCACCGATTATTTCTTCTACAGCACTGAAGAGGGTCGTCAGGAACATCTGGACAAACTCACCAAACCCCGTCGGCGCTGGTTTAAGCGCAAGCCCTGAGGCTATCAGGTCCTTGAGGGCGGCTGTTTGGGCAAACACCATTCGATAGGCCGTTCACCCTGCTCTTCCAGGTAATTATTGGCATGGGAGAAGTGCCCGCAGCCCAGAAAACCTCTATAAGCGGACAAAGGCGAAGGATGGGAAGAAGTCAGAACCTTGTGGCGCTTAGCGTTCAGAAGCGGGGTTTTCTTTTGCGCATAACTGCCCCAAAGCATAAACACCACCCCCTCACGCTGCTCACTGACCACTTCTAAGGCGCGATCGGTAAAACGCTCCCAACCGCGATTCTGATGGGAACCGGCATTACCCTGCTCTACCGTCAAAGTGGCGTTGAGCAGCAACACTCCTTGGTCGGCCCAGGACTGCAAACAGCCATGCCGAGGGATGGGGCAATCCAGGTCGCGCTGTAATTCCTTAAAAATATTCTGCAGTGACGGCGGCGGGCGCACACCGGGCTGGACCGAAAAACACAGGCCGTGAGCCTGGCCCGGACCGTGATAGGGATCCTGCCCCAGAATAACTACCTTGACTCTGTCCAGAGGCGTGCTGTTAAAGGCGTTGAAGATCTGTTTAGAGGGTGGATAAATCACGCTGCCGGCGCGTTTTTTCTCTGCCAGGAAGGTCCGCAGCTCCTGCATATAGGGCTGTTTGAACTCGAGCTCCAGATGCGCGAGCCAGCTGGAGTGAAGATCGATCTTGGGGGATTTCGCGTCGGACATAGCGGCGATCGAGATTTTTATAGAAACAGCGCGACAGCGCCTAGACTCAGTTCCGCCAGCCGACGCTGGCGGAACAGCTGAAAGCAATACTAGATGCAGTATTCCTTTAGGGGCGGGAAGCCGTTGAATTCGATGGCACTGTACGAAGTGGTGTAGGCGCCGGTGGACAGCCAATACATACGATCACCGATGGCCAAGTTCAGCGGCATGGCGTACTTGTGGTTTTCGTACATGATGTCGGCACTGTCGCAAGTGGGGCCGGCGATGACCGATTCTTCCAGCTCGCCCTGCTTTTCCACGTAAATTGGAAATTTGATCGCCTCGTCCAGGGTTTCGATCAGACCCGAGAACTTACCCACATCGGTAAATACCCAACGGTGCAGCGCAGTGCGCGACTTGCGCGAAATCAATACCACTTCGCTCACCAGAATACCGGCATTGGAGATCAGCGAGCGGCCCGGCTCGATAATGATTTCCGGGAAGTCTTTGCCAAAGTCTTCTTCGATAAACCGCTGGATCTCCCGGGCGTAGGTTTCCAGGTCGTTGGTACGGGTAATGTAGTTGGCCGGGAAGCCACCACCCATATTGATCATCTTCAGCTCTATGCCGTCCTCTTCGCGCAGGCGCTCGAAAATCACCTTGACCTTGCCCAGAGCTGCATCCCAGCTGCTGATTTCGCGCTGCTGGGAACCCACATGGAAGGACACGCCGTAGGGCTCAAGGCCCAGATCGCGCGCCAGAATCAGCAGGTCCATGGCCATATCGGTCTGACAGCCAAATTTGCGCGACAGCGGCCAGTCGGCGGTAAGCGTACCCTCGGTCAGAATCCGCACATAGACGCGCGAGCCAGGAGCGGCGCGAGCAATGTTACGCAAGTCCGCCTCAGAGTCGGTGGCGAACATGCGCACGCCCCGCTCGTAGAAGTAGCGGATATCGCGGCTTTTCTTGATGGTGTTGCCGTAGCTGATCCGGTCGCCGGTCACGCCCAAATCCATGACTTTATCCAATTCATAGATAGAGGCGATATCAAAGTTGGCCCCACGATCGCGCAACAGCTTCAGAATAGTCGGCGCCGGGTTTGCCTTAACCGCATAGTAGATATTGGCATAGGGAAAGTTGTCTTCCAGCGCTTGGTAATGCCGCTCGATGGTGGCGGTATCAATCACCACAAAAGGGGTTTCCTTCTGATCGGCAAAGGCTTTCATGCGACTAAAGGTCTCGTCGTCAAAATAGTCTTTAATCCGGGTAGCGGCGGAAGAATCAGTCATGGGCGGGGCCTCAATGCGAATATTTGAAAATGGAAACCATCAGGGGTTGATCGAAGAAAGCGCGGATTTAACACCCAGCTGGGGCAATCGGCAAGGCTTATTTTCACCGGCCTAAAGACCGCTGCCTCCGAGCATCAAAGGCACAGGCAGTCGATGCCTACTCAATCCAACCCTGACGGCTAGCCAGTGTAGTACAAAAATACCGGTGCTTGTAACCGCGACGCCATATCGCAGTCACTGGAGCTGATACGAAAAGGCCCGGCTGTTGCCAGCCGGGCCTTTATACTAGCGGATCTAGCGATGCCGCTTAGAGCTTCTCGCCGTGCGAGCTCAGGTAAGCCGCAACACCTTCCGGAGAAGCGTTCATACCCTT
>CAZKCY010000143.1:0-5652 GCA_964551155.1 uncultured Marinimicrobium sp.
ACCGCCGAGCAGCTTGTTTGGAGTCTGAGCGCGCCAATGAATAAGGACAACCGCCAGCAGTTGCTGAAGCTGGTGCCAAAACTTCTGCCCCAGTTGCGCAAAGGGCTGGAGGGCATTTCCTTTAACCCCTACAACATGACCCAATTGTTCAAGCAGCTCGAAAGCTTGCATTTGGCCCGCTTGCGCCAAGTTGCGACAATGCCCGCCCCGGATCCTCAAAAGGAAGTGACTGGAGCAGAAGTCCAGTCTAAGGTCCCAGGCAGTGCAGATACAGAAGCGGTCGAGCCGCCGGCGTCGGAACTGAGGCCTTCCGATAATGAGGTAGCTTCGGAAAATCCTGAAGTTGCCAGCGAAATTTCGAGTTCTGCCATCGAAATCGAAGCTCAGGCCGCCAGTACAACCCCGGCCGAAGCCTTAGAACCTCTACCCGAAGTCGATTCTAGGCCTGAGGCGGCGCCCGAATCGATAGTAATGCCGGCTGCTGAAATCCCAGGCGAGAGCACTTTGCCCGAGGGCGATCAGCACTTGGCATTGGTGGGCAATATTACTCAAGGGAGCTGGTTCGAAATGCAGGATCAACAGGGCCAGAGTTATCGCTGCCGATTGGCGGCGATCATTAAGTCCACCGGTAAGTATATTTTCGTCAATCGCTCGGGTATGAAAGTGGCGGAAGAGACCCGACAGGGCTTGGCCCAAGCCCTCAAGTCCGGGCGCTTGCGCATTTTGGATGACGGCATGCTGTTTGATCGCGCGCTCGAGGCGGTCATAGGTAATTTGCGCAGTGCCCGCTCCGGGGTCTAAAGGTCTCGCTGGCGTCGGCTGAGGGCGGCGAGCGCGAGGCTCGACCGCGCCTCGCGCTTTTTAAGCTGCCCGGGGTAGCTTGCCCTCGGCTTTTTCGGGCCTGAGTTCGTCTAGCTCCTCGAGCGCGATTTATCGTCCCAAGAAGCCCCTCCTTTCCCAACCTTGATCCAGCCCTGTATGATTCCGTTACGAATCCTGAGAGCCTGGAATGAAGTGCCCAACCATGATTGAGACATCGGGAAGACCTCCCATCCAAGCGGGCTGGTTACATGGAGCCAGAGCCTGTCCTTCTCCAAATTACAATCAGCGTCCCGCCAATGCTCACGTCAGTCTGCTGGTGGTTCATAATATCAGTTTGCCGCCCGATCACTATGGAACCGGCTGGGTGCAAGCGTTTTTCTGCAACCAGCTGGATGCCGGTGCCCACCCTTATTTCGCCAGTATTGCCCAGCTGAAAGTTTCCTCCCATTTGTTTATCGAGCGCGATGGTAGTCTTACCCAGTTCGTGTCTTTTGATGACCGGGCCTGGCACGCCGGCGCCTCCTGTTTTGAGGGGCAAACTGACTGCAATGACTTCAGTATTGGCATAGAGCTGGAGGGTAGTGACCATATTGCTTACACTGAGCCACAATATCGGCGTTTGGCTGAAGTAGCGGCGCTTCTGCTAGCGCAGTATCCGGGGCTAAAAGAGAGCCGTATCGTGGGTCATGAAGACATAGCGCCGGGCCGCAAGACCGATCCGGGGCCGGCTTTTGACTGGTCCCATTTTCGCGCCTTGTTGCGCGCCCAGTTACCTTTAAACGAATAACCAACGAAAAGAGCCTATATGAACTTCCTCAGTATAATTGCGGCCCTGGCACTGGTGCAGTGGTGGGGCTCGGGCGCTCCGCTGCAGCGCGACCAATGGTTTTACGATTGGATAGAGCGCATCCAGGCCTGGGAACCGCTGAAGACTTATGCCGCCGGCCGGCTTCTGGTGGCGATTTTACTGCCCTGCCTGGCGCTCTGGCTTCTGATTTGGGCGCTGGCCTGTTGGTGGGGGACTGGCTGGGTGTTTTTTATCGCTGTGCCAGTGCTGCTATACAGTTTGGGGCGGGGCGAGTTTGCCTCTCAGGCCAAAGCTTACTTATCGGCCAGCAAGCGAGGCGACTCAGTAGCGGCCAGTCGAGTTGTGGATCAAATGCGAGGTAATTTGCCCTCCGACGGCGAAACCCCTGCTGAAGATTGGGAGGCGCTCAATCGCGAGGCGCTCTCGATCATTAGTTACCGCGGCTTTGAACGCATGTTTGCGGTACTTTTCTGGTTTTTGATCCTAGGTCCTGTTGGGGCGTTATTATATCGTTTGAGCGCACTCTATCTAGAACGTCAGCAGGACTCGTTTGCCGAACGCTGGCTCTGGCTTCTCGAGTGGCCCGCGGTACGACTGATGGGCTTTACCTGGGCTATGGCAGGCAACTTCGATACCTGCTTTTCTCGCTGGCAGAGAGATTTTTTTGATGTCGATAAAAGTTCTCAAGCTCTGTTGCAGGAGCAGTTGCGGGGTGCCCTGGGAGAGCCGAGTGACGAGGTTTACGGGCCCGATAGAGAGCCCGATGTGAGTTCCGATAACGCACACACCGAATACTCGCAATCGGGAAGTAAATCGGCCAGCGATCAACGCTTGATCAAAGCCAGTTTACCGCTGTTTTCTCGCTCGCTACTGCTTTGGGTCTGTGTGCTGGCACTGGTAACATTGCTGCTTTGAAATTTTACTCATTTTTTAACGAGGTTCGTCTATGCCGTCCTTTGATGCGGTTTCCGAAGTCGATAAGCACGCTTTGACCAATGCGGTTGATCAGGCCAGTCGCCTGATTGGCAATCGCTACGACTTTAAGGGAGTCGATGCCAGCTTTGAGCGCAACGACTTTGAAGTCACCATGACCGCCGAGGCGGACTTTCAGTTGGCCCAGATGCTCGATGTCCTGCAGGGCGCCCTGCTGAAAAACGGCATCGATATTGGCTGTCTGGAGATTAAAGACATGCGCAGCGCCGGAAAGCAAGTCAAACAGGATGTGGTGGTCCGTACCGGGCTGGAAACCGAGCTGTGCAAGAAAATCGTCAAGATGATCAAGGAGTCCAAACTCAAGGTTCAGGCGCAGATCCAGGGAGACCAGGTTCGGGTTACTGGTAAAAAGCGCGATGATTTGCAGGAAGCTATGGCGTTATTGCGCAGCGCTGAAGGTATCGATATGCCGCTGCAATTCACGAATTTCCGCGATTAAGCGGCTTTTCTCTCAAGTCCGTCACTAAGGCCGAACTCCAGCCTCGGCCTTCAACCGAGCCCTGCATGCCTGAGAATAATTACAGTCAAAGCCAGTCACCGAACCGAAGCTGGCTGGACGCCCTGCGCATCTACTTACACCCCCGAGTCGCCTCTATGGCGCTGTTGGGGTTCTCTGCGGGCTTGCCCTATTTATTGGTGTTCAGCACCCTTAATTTTTGGCTTGCGGAAGAGGGCGTGAGTCGGGCCAGCATTGGCTTTTTCAGCTGGATTGGCATTACCTATTCGATCAAGGTGCTATGGGCACCGGTGGTGGACCGCTTCCAGCTGCCGGTTTTGGGGCGGCTGCTCGGTAAACGGCGCAGTTGGATGCTGTTGGCTCAGTTGATGATCGCTGGCGGCCTGGTGGGAATGGCCCTGACCGATCCGATACAGGATTTGGCCTGGGTAGCCTGTTTTGCGGTGCTGGTCGCTTTTGGTTCGGCGACTCAGGATATCGCCATAGATGCCTGGCGTATCGAAGCGGTAGCGGTAGAGCGTCAGGCCGCCATGTCGGCGACCTATGTCTTCAGCTACCGCTTAGCCTTAATAGTGGCGGGCGCGGGCGCCTTGCATCTGGTGGCTTGGGCAAGTTGGCCCGGAGTCTACTTGATCATGGCACTGCTGATGGGGGTCGGCATGATCGCCGTGCTCTGCTCCAGCGAGCCGCAAGTGGGACGCCAGACCGAAGCGGAATTTCTGGAAACTCGGGTTCAAAATTACCTGGAGCGCAGCGCTCACGTGGCGCCAATGCTGCGCTACAGCATTGCCTGGTTTATCGGTGCGGTGATTTGTCCCTTCGTCGACTTTTTCCGCCGCTACGGCACCCAGTCTTTGTTGCTGTTGTTTATTATTGGTTCTTTTCGAATTACCGATATCAGTATGGCCTCCATGGCTATGCCCTTTTACCAAGATATAGGTTTCAGCCGGGCAGAGGTGGCCAATATTTCCGGCCTCTACGGCTTTGCGATGACGATTTTGGGGGGTGTGGTTGCCGGGGTGCTAGTGCCACGTTTTGGTTTGCTGCCGATACTGATGGCGGGGGCGATTCTGGCCGCGGCCACCAATTTGCTCTATTCCACTCTGGCATTGATTGGTCCCGAACTCTGGATGTTGGTGGTTACCATTAGTGGCGAGAATTTCAGCGGCGGCTTGGCCATGGCGGTGTTGATCGCCTGGATGTCGAGCCTGGTTAACAATGCCTACACGGCGACTCAATACGCCTTGTTCAGCTCGCTGATGACCCTACCGGGCAAGTTTATCGGCGGTTTTAGTGGCGTGGTGGTGGAGAATTACAATTACTTTTGGTTCTTTATCTACGTGGCCTTGCTGGGGGTGCCAGCCATTTGGGGGGTGATCTATTTGTGGCGCAGACCGGTCGTGCCCGCCCAGCCAATTCATGCAAGTCCTGATTCGGCGTCGACAAAGTCTTCCTAAGGTTCTGATTTATCTGTGAAATGGTGCTTTGGCCCTATTCAGCGCTATGTTAAAATTCCCCTAGTTATGGAACCAAGCCGAAAATTCGCAGTCGATTTTTTCTGTTTGTAAAGCCTAGGCTTTTGCGCTCCAAACCTTGTTTTCGCTCGCTATGGCCATCAGAAATGGCGGCAGGGCGATTTCACCTCGACAGTTCATCACCCCGTGCCAAGTTGCTCGATTCGCCCGGCGAATAGACCCAAAGGTAAATTAGTGAAACGACAGAGCCTATTGCTTTTTTTGTTGTGCGCAATGGCGACTTCGGCCTGGTCGGGCACTTTGACTCTGCGCAATGGCGATCGACTTTCGGGAGAGTTCGTTAAAGTCGATGAGGAAAACCTATTCTGGCAGTCGCCCATGTTCGGTACCCTCAAGGTAGCCAAAGCCGAAGTGGCCGATATTGATACCTCCAGGCCGCTGAAGATACACGGGGTGCGCACCCCCTGCCTGATCGAGGGCATGGATGACGAACTGCTGGTTTACATTTGTGGCGGTGACCCGGAAGAGCGCCGGGTGCCGTTGGTTTCCCTGGCGGTAATCACCCCTTACAAAAACTTCGTTGCCGGCACCTACAGTTACACGGGGCGGATTGGCCTTTCTGGGACCTACGCCCGGGGCAATGATGTTAGAGATGACTGGAAGCTCAGTACCAATGTTGAATATCGGCGGCACGATTGGCGGCATAACTCCAGCTTTGAGTATGCCAGTTACTCCTCTCAGAGACGCTCTCCGAGAATTAAATGGGGCGGTCGCTATGCTCTGGATTGGTTCTTTCGCGAGCGCTGGTTCTTCTACAATGAAATTCGTTTTGGATCCGACGAGCTGAGGGCTTTGGAGCGCTACTACAATTTGGGTAGCGGTAGCGGTTTTCAGGCGTGGGAAAACCCGGAAACCGCTCTGGCGCTGACCGGCGGCTTGGTGTATGTGCACGAGGTTTACCCAAGGCCTGAAGATTCTGGCGAGGATTTTCGGCGCACTGAGGAGCGTGTCGCCTGGCGCTTGGGGGGAGACTTCCGCTACCGTTTGCCCTTGAACGTCGCCTTGTTTCACAAGAACGAGGTGTTGCGCACTTTCGG
>CAZKCY010000143.1:5662-6443 GCA_964551155.1 uncultured Marinimicrobium sp.
CGAGATCGCCGAGGAGCTGCGGCCGCTGAAAGGCAAGGTCGAATACAACATCGACAACCAGCCTCAGCAGGACACAGAGCGCGAAGATTTACGCTTGCAAGTGGGGCTTGGTTACGAATGGTAGAGCTGGCCAAACTCCAGGGCGTTCTATGCCGGAGCCAATTTGACCGAGGAGTTGATTGACAATGCGTTTGCTACTGCTGTTTATTCTGGTGCCTCTGCTGGAAATCTGGCTGCTGATCAAAGTGGGTGGACGCATAGGCGCGACACCGACAATCGCGCTGGTGGTCCTGACCGCTATTGTGGGCGTCACTTTGTTGCGCCTGCAGGGGCTGCGTACCTTGACCCGTGCCAATGAGCGGCTGCGAGCGGGCGAAGTTCCGGCGCAGGAAATGGGCGAGGGCTTGATTCTGGCCGTGGCCGGCGTGCTGCTTTTGACACCGGGTTTTGCCACCGATGCAGTGGGTTTTGCCTGCCTTGTTCCCCCAATTCGGCGCCGTCTCCTGGCCCCTTGGCTGCGTGGATTGCGGGCCCGCTCGCCTAATTCGGGCTCGGGTCCAGCTGACTCCGATAGCGCGAAAAACTCCGGGCGCACCCTCGAAGGTGAATACCAGCGCGACCCCCGCTCCGAGGACCGCAAATAGGTCATTTTTTTTCTTCCGCCCCCGTTGAAATCTCCTCCAGCCGTCCCCAATAACCTACCCACTGTGTGGTTTCGCTCAGTCCAGGCGCGTCCTGGCATTGGGCAGAAACGCTCGGGCGGTGGTATCGCCTGAGCGTT
>CAZKCY010000144.1:0-6429 GCA_964551155.1 uncultured Marinimicrobium sp.
AAGAAAACGCTCGGATTTTAAGGAGGTTGTTATGAGTGGGAATTCCGAAACGTTCAAAGTAAAGGATGTAACTATTGAATGCGTCCAGGGCGATATCACCCAGCAGGATGATATGGATGCGGTGGTGAATGCCGCCAATGCCGAACTGGCGCCGGGCGGCGGCGTGGCCGGCGCCATACATAAAGCCGCCGGCTCAGAGTTACACGAGGAGTGCCGCTCCCTTGCACCCATCGAGCCGGGTCAGGCGGTGATTACCGACGCTCATAAGCTGCCCAACCGGCGGGTGATTCACTGTTTGGGGCCGGTTTACGGGCGCGACAAGCCCTCCGACAAGTTGCTCGCCGACTGCTACCGCAATGCGCTGAAACTGGCCGAAAAAGAGCAGCTGCAATCGGTGGCTTTTCCGGCTCTATCAACTGGCGCTTTTGGCTACCCTATGGAAGAGGCGGCGGAAGTTGCTTTTCAAACTCTGATCGAGGAAGCTGAGCGGTTGAAATCGGTAGGGGCCATCCGCTTCGTGCTGCACAGCAAGAAAGACTGCGACCTGCACGTTAAAGTACTGGAGCAATTGCTGGGCTAACTGCTGGCCTAGTAGGGCGCTGAGAAAACCATCGGAAAACAATAAAAGTAAGGAGACAGGGACGCCGTGATCGATTCCATAAGCCCCAAACGCGACCGCCTCGAGCATCTGGATTTGCTCAGAGGCGTGGCGATTCTGGGCATATTGCTGGTCAATATTCAGAGCTTTGCACTACCCATGGGCGAGTTTGTCCAGCCAGGCTTGGTGCTCGAATTCTCCGGTTCGGATCGCTGGGTCCAGGCGCTGGTCAAAATTTTCGCCGAGTGGAAGTTTCTCGCGCTGCTGAGCCTGATGTTCGGCGCGGGTATCTGGCTGTTCTCCGAACGCCTAGAGGAACGCGGCGCTCCGGCCGGAAAGCTGCACTACCGCCGTTGCCGCTGGCTGTTGCTGTTGGGGCTATTGCACGCCTATCTATTTTGGGAAGGGGATATCCTCGTTATCTACGCCCTCTGCGCCATGCTTGCTTGGCCGCTGCGGCAAAAAAGCATCAAGACTCAGCTGCTGCTTGCCAGTGCCGGGCTCTTGATATGCGCGCTGCTCTACTGGCTGGTTATGGAGTGGCTTTACAGCACGGTCGACGCCAAGTCGCTTGCGCAGACCCTGGAGCTTTCCCCCGAAGTGGCGCGCCAGCATATAGAGCAGATGCGCGGTAGCTGGTGGCAGCAAATGCCGCTCAGGGCCGAATGGGCGTTTACCAGTCACATCGATGTGTTGTTTTTCGGCTGGCGCATAGTGGCGTTAATGTTGCTCGGCATGGTGCTGGTGCGCACCGACTGGCTCAATCCCTCTGCCCCTATTCGAGCACTCTGGCCCTGGACCTGCTTGGTGCTGGGCCTGGCGCTCGCGGCTTTTGGCTACCTCCAAATTCAGTCCAGTGAAAGTTTGTCGGTTAAGCTGTTGCTCGACTTCCATTACCCTTACTGGAGCAGTATTCTGCTGGCTTTGGCCTATGCGCGCGGCTTTGTGCTTTGGTGTACAAGCAACCGCGGTCTGGCTCTGCAGCGGCGCCTGACCGCCGTGGGACGCACGGCCTTAAGCTGTTACCTATTGCAGACTTTGATTGGCACCAGTCTGTTTTACGGTCACGGTTTAGGCTTGTATGGCCAATTGGATCGAACACAGTTGCTATGCCTAGTGCTGGTGATCTGGGCACTGCTGCTGTGGCTGGCACCTTTGTGGCTCAGGTATTTTCATTACGGGCCGGTAGAGTGGCTCTGGCGCGGTTTGACCTATAGGCATTGGCCCGAATTTCGGCGCTACAATAGCCTCGAGACGGAACTGAAAGATTAACAACCGATAATAACAATTCTCCTGAGCCGCGTTCTGCCTGGCCGAAGAAAGCCAGCTTGGACGCACAGTGTTCGGGTTTGCGGAGCGACTGCCTTTGTCTGTTAAACACATTCTCCCAGCTCGGTGGAGCCGTGCCCTTTTGGCGGTGCTTTTGGTCAGCAGCCCAGTGAGCCAGGCTAAGTACGCTGCCGGTTCCGAGCAGATCGGCCGGTTCGAGTCCAAATTCGGCTACAGCCTGGATTTGCGCTCCTCGGACTGGAGCCACTGGCAAAACGCCGACCAGAATATTTGGCACCCGGATTTGGCCGGCGAGCGGGGCGGGCACAGCGTTTTTGCCTCTGTGCCGGTGTGCTATCCCCAGGGTTTGCCGGGTGAGGACGCACTCAATTACGCGCTGCTGCGCACCCTGGGTTTGAACTACCCCGATGCGGGCTATCGCGAGCTCGGCTCGGTAGAGGTGGACGGCCAAACAGCGGAGCAGCTGGGGTACATCCGTCAGCTCGAAAACGGCAACCGCCTGAGCTATCGGCTCTATCTGTTCAAGCGTCAGCCCTGCGCTCAGATTCTGGCGGTCTGGACTTCTCGGGACGACGAACAGGCGCTCGAGGCCATGGCCCGCGAGCTTCTGACCAGCCTGGATTTCTCGGCGTTGCCCGAGGCTTCCGAAGCCCTCCTCCCGGCCGCATCCCAGGCTTGGTTCCACAATTCCGCAGGGCTGTATTTTCACCAGGCGGAGAATTTTCTCGCGGCGCTGGAGAGCTTCAAGCGCGCCGCCTTGATCGACCCTAAGGATCTGACCTACATCACCAACGCCACCTCGGTTTACAACCGCCTGGGACAGTACCAGGCCGGTTTGGAGTTTCTCGATCAACCGGAGATAGCCCAGCAAGACGCGCCGGTGCTCTGGGGTTGGCGCGGTTGGTACCACTTTAAACTGCAGAATTTTGCCGCCGCCGCGCAGAGCTATCAAAAAGCCTTTGACGAACAGACGCCGAGCGAGGACGACTTGATTGCCTATGCGCGCAGCCTGCTTTACCTGAATGACCTGGAAGCGGCCGAGCAGCTGTTGGTGCAGCACATGCCTAAGCGGCCCGGCGTCGACCTGATTCGCACCCAGGCCAAAATAGCCACTGCCCAGCAGGATTATCAGACCGCCTTGGACATTCTCGATGCCGGTGCGGAACATCACCCCAGAGCTTTGGGACTGGCCTTGGAGCGCATGGACATACTCGGCGCCCTGCGCCGCTACGATGAGATTATCGAGCTGAGCCAGAGCTTGATCGAGAGCGGTAACGCCTCGGCGGTGCTCTACCACTATCTGGGCGATGCCCAGTACCAGCTGGAACGCTACCTGCAGGCCAAAGCCTCGTTTGAAAAAGCGCTCCAGCTGGCTCCCAACGACGCCACCATTGCCGAGTACCTGCGTTTTGCCGATGCCCAGCTGGGCAAGGGCGACTCTTCATCGATCAGTGTCGAAATCGAGCCGGTTGATTGGCCCGAACTGGCAATACCCTCTGAGGTCACCGGCGCCGAAGATTACGACTCGCACTACCTTCAATACTTGGTCGCCTATCACTTCGATCCGACCAAGCCGTTGAAAACCACGCGCGCGCAAATCATTAAAGTGCGCGATCAGGCGGGGGTGCGCCGCTTCAGTACCCTGTTTGCCGAATTCAATCCGCTTTCGGAAAAACTCTACGTCAATCGCCTTGTGGTGCGCGATGCCCAAGGGCGGCTGGTATCGGAGCTTGAACGCAGCAACTTGTACATCGGCAACTCCGAAGATTACGATCAGGCCACTTTCGGCAAAGTGGTGCGGGCCCCGGTGGCGGGCTTGGCTCCGGGATACACGATTGAATTTGTTTACACCACGGAAAAACTCTCGGTGGACGAGCGCTTTCCGTTCGAGCGCTTCTACCTTTCCGGAAGTCGGCCCATAGGCGTATCGGCGCTGTATTTGGAAGGCGAGCTTGAGAATCTGCTGCACAACCAGAGCAATGCTCAGGCGCCCAAACGGGGTGCGGACTCGCTTTTCTGGATGGCTCATAATCCTCCAGTAGCCCAAAGCGAACCCATGCAGGTCGACCCGGCTGAATATCTGGCGAGTGTAGCCCTGGTAAGCAAAGACCAATGGCGCGCCGCAGGGGAGGACTACCGCGATCGAGTGGCGGATTTGATCAATGCCGAAAGCCCTGAGTTGAAGCCATTGGTGGAGCAATTGATCGGCTCCTTGCCGAGCCGAGACCAGGCCGCGCGCATTGCCGCCCTGGCGGGCTATGTGCAGTCGACGCTGACCTACAAGGCGCTGGAATTTGGCGTGCGCGGCTATACCCCCAACACGCCCACGCAAATCCTTGCCGACCGCTTTGGCGACTGCAAAGACCACTCGGTACTGCTCTGGCGGTTACTGCGCGCGGCCGATATTCCGGCCGAATTGGCACTGGCCAACTTGTCCGGGCCGGTGGATCCGGAATTGCCCAGCATCGATCAGTTCGACCACATGGTGGTCTATCTGCCCAAGTTTCGAGGCGGCTCCTTTATCGACGCCACCAACAAAGACATCAACCTCCTTAGTTACACGCCTTCGTCGTTGGGCGGTTCCTGGACCCTGACCCTGGGCGAAAAACCAGACTTGGTAAAAGTACCCGAGCACAGCCCGAGTGAAATCAAGGTTCAACGCCAGGTGGAGCTGCAACCCGACGGCGATCTTCTAATTGACGAGGAAGTGCGCCTGAGCGCCTATTTTGGTTCCGGTCTGCGCGCCCATTTCAAGGATATTGAATCCCGCGAGCGACTCAATTGGGCTCAGCGTTTTCTGGGCGCCGAGGGCGAACGCGTGCGGGTAGAGACTTTGGCTATCGACAATGTTTTCGAGCCCGCCGAAGATCTCGTGATCAGAATGCGTTATCGGTTGACCCCGCTCAGCTGGATCGCCGAGAGCTCGGCGATACTCGACCCGTCTTATTGGGAGCGGTATTACCTGAGTGCCCATTTGGTACACGAACGCCAGACCGATTTCGAAGTGGCCTACCCACTGGTATTCGACACTCGAGTTTCCTACAGCGCGCCGCATCTGGAACAGACCGCTTGGCAGTTGGCTCGGGATACTAAGAAGCAATCGGAGTTCGGTAAGTTTGAGTCCGAGTGGCGCACCCAGGGCGCCAGGCCTGAGCGTCGATTCCGTTACGAAATGCCCGCTGGCCGCTATACGGCCGCAGACTACGCGCGCTTTCAGACCTTCAGTGCCCAAGCATTGGAAGTGCTGCAACAACCGGTGCGGCTGCTTGAGGAGCCGCAGCCATTGGATTCGGCACGCCGATAAATTATAAAAAGTAGATTAGGAGCCGGCATGGCGAAGCTCAATTGTGAATTTTTTCCCGACAGCCCCGCTACCTGGAGCTGCGGCAGTTGCGGGACCCACTATGGCGACCAGTGTATTCCTGCCGGCCACAGCGTGTTCTGGGGCCGCTCGGTGCCCAGCTGCATTCGTTGCTCGCAGCCGCTGCGCTTTTTGGGCAATGCCACCGGCGCCAAACCTTTTTGGCAAATGTTGCCGCACTTTTTCGCCTACCCACTGCACCCCAATGGATTGATAGCCATTGGCCTATTGACGGCCATAGGTTTGTTGCCGAGTTTTCTGGGCAGCGGTCTTCTGGTTGTGTTCGGCGTTCTGTTTTGCCTTGCGGTAGTGGTGAAATACGGCTTTGCGATTATCGAAGAGCGCGGCTATGGCAACCCCAAACCACCGCAAGTCAGCGCGGTGATCACCGGCGATCAGGAACATTTGTTTTTAAAACAGATAGTGGTGTTTATTCTGATGGGGGTGGCGGTATTCGCCGCGGGTCAGCTGGGCGAGCTGCCGGAACTGTTGGTCGTGTGTTTTTTATCCTTGGCGACCCCGGCCAGCATTATGGTGCTGGCGGTAGAAAAGTCGGTCGGCCGCGCGCTTAATCCCATGGCCTTGACCGCGCTGATGCTGGCGGTGGGTTGGCCTTACTTGTTGCTCTGGTTCTGCGCCCAGATCATTATGGCCGGTCCGTCTTACGCCTACGAACTTTTGGAACTCTTCCTACCCCTCGGAATGATTTATCCGGTGCTCATAGCGCTGGCGGTGTACTTTGCTTTTGTACTCTACACCATGCTGGGTTATGTGTTGTTTGAGTATCAGCATGAATTGGGGTTTGAAGCGCCAGGCCTGGTTGAGGACGACGACTTGGACCAACAGGCCTTCGATAAAGCCCGCGCCCTGGGTGAAACGGCGGTCTTGATTAAAGATGGCAAGTATCCGCAAGCGCGGGAAGTGCTGCGCAAAGCTCTGGATTTGGTGCCGGACGACGTCGACCTGCATCTGCACTACCACAAGCTGCTGATGCTGCTGGATGACGAGCGGGCCTTGTCCAATCACTGCGAATATCTGCTCGGTATTCTCGAGCGCCAGCGCCAGCTTGGACGAGGCGTGTCGGTTCTGTTGGATACTCAAAGCCGAATTCCCAAGTTTCAATTTAAAGATACGCGCCTGGCGGTAGAAATCGCCGACCTGCTGCGCCGCCAGGGCCAGC
>CAZKCY010000145.1:0-6423 GCA_964551155.1 uncultured Marinimicrobium sp.
AATTCAGGATGCCCCCAAGGTCAAATACCGCGGCATCTTCATCAACGACGAAGCACCGGCTCTGACCGGCTGGGTGCGGGAAAACTACGGCGACTACAATCACGAATTCTACGAACATGTGTTCGAGCTGATTCTGCGCCTGAAGGGCAACTTTTTGTGGCCCGCCATGTGGAACAACGCTTTTGCCGATGACGATCCCCAGAACATGGTTCTGGCCGATGAGTACGGCATCGTTATGAGCACTTCTCACCACGAGCCGATGATGCGCGCCGACAAAGAGTGGAACCGCTACGGCGAAGGCCCTTGGGAATACTCTACCAACCCGGAAAACCTGTACGAATTCTGGCTCGAAGGCGCCAAGCGCAACAAACCCTATGAGAGCGTTTATACCCTGGGCATGCGCGGCCAGGAAGACACCCCCATGAGCGAAGGTCAGAACATCGACCTATTGGAAAAAGTCGTCGCCGACCAGCGCGCGATTCTTGCGAAAGTGTTTGATCGTCCAGTCGAAGAAGTGCCTCAGGTCTGGACTCTGTACAAAGAAGTCCAGGGCTTTTACGAAAGCGGCATGCGCGTGCCCGACGACGTAACGCTGCTCTGGGCCGACGACAACTGGGGCAACATTCGCCGCTTGCCGACCCCCGAAGAGCGCGCCCGGGCCGGCGGCGCTGGTGTTTATTATCACTTTGACTACGTCGGTGGTCCGCGTTCCTATCGCTGGATCAATACCGTGCCGATCGCCAAAATCTGGGAGCAAATGAATCTGGCCTATCAGTATCAGGCCAATGAAATCTGGGTGGTGAATGTGGGCGACATCAAACCCATGGAATACCCGACGGAGTTCTTCCTAAAAATGGCCTGGGATCCCACCAAGTGGGATCGCGAACTCAGCGCCGAATACGGCGAGCTTTGGGCCGCACGGGAATTCGGCCCCGAGCATGCCGAAGCCATCGCCCAGTTGATGACCGGCTACACCCGCCACAACGGCCGGCGCAAGCCCGAACAGCAAAGTGCCGATACCTACAGTCTTTTGAACTATCGGGAAGCCGAGCGCATAAACCGTGAGCTGGTAGAAATGGTGCAGCGCGCAGAGAATATCTACGAACAACTGCCCGAAGCCAAGCAAGCGGCCTACTATCAGCTGGTGCTACATCCAGTAAAAGCCAGCGCTACGGTAACGCGGATGTACATTGCCCAGGCCAGAAACCACCTCTATGCCAGCCAAGGCCGGGCCAATGCCAATCTGTACGGCGCCTTGGCACGCGATCTTTTTGCCCAGGATTCGACGCTGGAGAATTACTTTCACACCGAGCTGAGCGATGGCAAATGGAACCATATAATGTCCCAGCCTCGAATCGGCTACACCCACTGGAACAATCCGCCAGAGAACGTGGCGCCGGTAGTGCACAATTACTTGCCCCACAGTGCCGCCGACATGGGTGTGGCGGTCGAAGGCCAAGCCACCGCCTGGCCCGAACCCGCCAGCTACGTTTTGCCGGGGTTTAGCCCCTACGATGGCGTTGCAAACCGGCAGATCGATGTTTACAACCGCGGCACGGCGCCCTTCGAGTTCACCGCCGAAGTCAGCGACCCCTGGATCAAACTCAGCCGCACCGAAGGTCTGGTGGAATTGCAAGAGACCATCGACGTAAGCATTGATTGGGAACAGGCGCCCGAAGGCGAGGCTCAGGGCCATGTGTTCGTCAAAGGCACCGGCTGGGGGGGCGCCCGGGTGCAAGTCAATACTTTCAAACCCGACGCCAAAATCGCGCGCCAAGTAAAAGGTTTTGTCGAAGCCAATGGCTATATCTCCATAGACGCCGCCAGCTTTACCGATCGCAAGACGGCCGAAGGCCACGAATGGCGTGTGATTAAAGATCACGGTCACACCGGCGATTCGATTTCCAGTTTTCCGATCAGCGATGAAAGCTTCGAAGACCCCACTCAGGGCCCCTATGTGGAGTACGAGGTATTCTTCTTCTCCACCGGCGAAGTTAAGGTTCATGGCCTCTTCGCACCCAGCCTAGATATAGTGCCTGGGCGTGGGCTGCGCTATGGTATCGCCTTCGACGATGCCGAGCCCCAAGTGGTGGATATACTCGCCGACCAGAGCTCTCAAGCCTGGGAAAAGGCGGTGAGCGATGGCGTGCGCCGCTCGATCAGCACTCACACCATTAACGAGCCGGGCCTGCACAAGCTGCGCATTTACCGGGTTGACCCGGCGGTGACGCTGCAGAAACTTATCGTCGACACAGGCGGTTTGAAGCCCAGCTATCTGGGGCCACCGCAAAGCGTCAAGAAGTGAGAACCGCACCTCGAAGCGGCGCTTTTCAAAAAAGTGCCGCTCTAACAGGCATCAAGCAAATAGAACATTCAAGTAGAACTTTATGAAAATTATCGACGCTAAAGTCATAGTCACCTGCCCAGGTAGAAACTTTGTCACCGTCAAAATTGTCACCGATGAGGGCTTGTACGGCATTGGGGATGCGACTCTGAATGGGCGAGAAAAATCGGTGGTCTCATACCTCGAAGATCACCTCTTTCCCGCCCTGATTGGCCGCGATGCGCGGCGCATTGAAGACACCTGGCAGTTCTTCTATCGCGGCGCCTACTGGCGTCGCGGTCCAGTGGGAATGACAGCGCTGGCGGGTATTGACGTAGCGCTCTGGGACATCAAAGCCAAGGCTGCCAACATGCCGCTCTATCAGCTGTTGGGCGGGCGCAGTCGGGATCGGATCATGGCTTATACCCACGCCAACGGCCACGACCTGCCTTCGACTCTTGAGGCGGTAGCCAAGGCTCAGGAACAAGGCTACAAGGCCATACGAGTTCAGTGCGGAATTCCCGGCATTGCCAAAACCTATGGCGTAGCCAAAGGCGAGGAGCACTACGAGCCGGCCTCCTCGGATTTACCCTCGGAAGAAGTTTGGTCGACCCACAAGTATCTGAATTTTATTCCCGAAGTGTTTGCCGAAGTGCGCCGCACTTTTGGCAAAGATCTGCATTTGCTGCACGATGTGCATCACCGGTTGACGCCGATCGAAGCAGCGCGTCTGGGCAAAGATCTGGAACCCTACCACTTGTTCTGGCTTGAAGACTGTGTACCGGCCGAGAACCAGGAACTGTTCAAACTGATTCGCCAGCACACCACTACTCCCTTGGCCGTGGGCGAAGTGTTCAACAGCATTCACGATTGCCGCGACCTGATTCAGAACCAGCTGATCGATTACATTCGCACCACCATAGTCCACGCCGGGGGCATTACCCAAATGCGCCGCCTGGCCGATTTCGCCGCGCTTTATTCGGTGCAAACCGGCTTCCACGGCGCGACCGACCTGTCTCCGGTGTGCATGGGCGCAGCCTTGCATTTTGACTACTGGGTGCCCAATTTCGGGATTCAGGAGCACATGCCCCACAGCGAGCTGATGGAGTCGGTGTTTACTCGCGCTTATGAGTTTGACGATGGCTACTTTACCCCCGGTGAAACTCCGGGGCACGGGGTCGACATCGATGAAAAACTGGCGGCCAAGTATCCTTACAAGCGCGCCAGTCTGCCGGTAAACCGGCTCGAAGACGGCACCCTGTTCAACTGGTAGCCAGATTTAACACTGTTACTTTCACCCTTGCATTTACGACCTAAAAGAGAGATTTCCCGTGACGGACAACAACTCGAACAAACAGCTAAAATTCGCCGACCAGCCCCTGGTCACGCACATCTATACCGCTGACCCTTCGGCGCATTATTTCGATGGCCGGATTTACATCTACCCCTCCCACGATGTCGAGGGCGGCGTACCTTTTAACGACAACGGCGATCACTTCTGCATGGAGGATTACCACGTTTTCTCCATGGATGAGCCCTTCGGCGAAGTCACCGATCACGGCGTCGCCCTGTCGGTAAAAGACGTGCCCTGGGCCGCCCGTCAAATGTGGGCTCCGGATGCCACCGAGAAGAACGGCAAGTATTACTTTTATTTCCCCGCCAAAGACCCTAACGATATTTTCCGTCTGGGTGTGGCCGTGGGCGATTCCCCCACTGGCCCCTTCACTGCACAACCCGAACCGATCAAGGGCAGCTTCAGTATCGACCCGGCGGTGTTTGAAGACGACGGCGAATACTATCTGTACTGGGGTGGCATTTGGGGCGGGCAGCTGCAGCGCTGGACCACTGGCGAATTCAGCCCGGTAGATCAGTATCCGGCTGACGATCAGCCCGCGCTGACCGCCAAAGTCGCGCGCCTGCGGGACGACATGCTGGAGTTCGACGAAGCGCCGCGGGATGTGGAGATTCTGGATGAAAAGGGCGAGCCGCTGACCACCGGCGACAATCTGCGCCGCTACTTCGAAGGCCCTTGGGTGCACAAGTACAAAGGTACCTACTACTTCTCTTACTCCACCGGCGATACCCACACCATTTCCTATGCCACTGGTGACAACCCCTACGGTCCTTTCACCTACCGCGGCATTATTCTGGAGCCGGTACTGGGCTGGACCAACCACCACTCAATCGTGGAAGTGGAAGGCAAGTGGTATTTGTTCTACCACGACTGCGAAGTGTCCGACGGCGTAACTCACCTGCGCAACATCAAGATGACCGAGCTGCACTACAACGAAGACGGCAGCATTCAGACGGCTAGTGCGTTTAAAGAGTAACAAGAACGAGTGACGGAGAATGGTGGGCGATGCCCACCCTCTCCGCCCGAGTGCTAACTCCGCTTTTTGGCTGCGGGGTTGGGCAGGTCGGTGATGGTGCCGGCCGCCAACTCTCCGGCCAGACCCACCGTCTCATGTAAGGTCGGGTGGGCATGCACCGTCATGGCCAGATCTTCCGCCGAAGCGCCAAACTCAAGCGCCAGGCTCAGTTCGCCCAACAACTCGCCCGAATTCAACCCCACTATACCGGCGCCCAGCAGCTGATCGTTATCTTTGCGGTAAATCAGCTTGGTCTTGCCCTCGCTGCGTGCGGCACCGAGCGCACGACCACTAGCCGCCCAGGGGAACACCGCCGTGCGGTATTCAACTCCCTGCTCCTTCGCCTCCTTCTCGGTGAGTCCTACCCAGGACACCTCCGGGTCAGTATAGGCGATGGACGGAATGCAGCGCGGCGACACAATCCTGTGGCCGGCGATCACCTCGGCGGCGGCACGGCCTTCGTGGCTGGCTTTGTGCGCCAGCATGGGCTGACCGATGATGTCGCCAATGGCGTAGATGTGGGACACATTGGTCTGCAGCGTCTCGTTGGTGGGGATAAAACCGCGCTCATCTACCTCAATACCGGCATTTTCCGCTCCGATTTTCTTGCCGTTGGGCGCACGGCCCACCGCCACCAGAATGGCGTCGTAGTTCTGGTCTTTGTCGGGCGCGTTCTTGCCCTCAAAGCTGACCTTTAGCGCCGTCTTGTTGGCCTGCACAGCAGTGACCTTGGTGGACAGCATGATATTGAAGTTGTCTTGGTTGTACTTGGTGTAGACCTGCATCAGGTCCTTGTCCGCCGGCGGAATCAACTGGTCCATAAACTCCACCACACTGACCTCGCTACCCAGTGCCTTATACACCGTGGCCATTTCCAAGCCGATAATGCCACCGCCAATGACCAGCAGCTTTTTGGGCACTTCGGGCAGTTCCAGGGCGTCGGTGGAATCCCACACGCGCGGGTCGTCGTGGGGAATAAAGGGCAGCTTCACCACCTGGGAACCGGCGGCGATAATCGCCTTCTCAAACTCGATTTCGGTGCTCTCACCCTCCTGCGTGACTTTCAGTTTGTGGTCGCTTACAAACTCGCCAACACCTTGCACCACCTGTACCTTGCGCTGCTTGGCCATACCGGCCACGCCTTGGGTAAGCTTGCCCACTACACCCTCTTTGAATTTGCGGATCTTATCCAGATCGATCTTGGGCTTGGAGAAAGTCACCCCTATGTCTTTGCCGTGAGCTCCCTCATTGATCACCTGGGCCACGTGCAACATTGCCTTGGAGGGTATACAGCCGACATTCAGGCACACTCCACCCAAGGTCGGGTAGCGTTCCACCAAAGTCACGTTCATACCGAGATCCGCAGCTCGAAAGGCTGCCGAATAGCCGCCCACACCCCCACCCAGGACCAGAATTTCGGTTTTCATCGTTTTCGCCATTGCAGAATCCTTTGTAAATTGAGTTGATTGCGCAGCAGGCTATTCTACTCACCGGCGCTCGAGCGCACAAAGTATCAGCCCGCCATCCCTGGACATAACAACGCTCCTGCGCCGTCCACTTCGCGCTCCCGGCGCTTCGGGACACTTCCCACATCCATGTGGAGCGTCCATGCGCCCGCCTTATACGCCCGCCAGGGATGGCGGTAGTGCCGAAAACGCAGGACGCAGTCTTTCGGCCCGTCCATCCCTGGACATAAAAAAGCCGGTGCAATTGCACCGGCAGATAGGGAGT
>CAZKCY010000146.1:0-6418 GCA_964551155.1 uncultured Marinimicrobium sp.
GATCTCCCTGACAGTATTTTTGTTCGAGCTGTAAAAGCGCCGCAGTTCCCGAGCAGCTCCCACCATTTTTGCCAAGGCGGCTTCGGTTTCGGGCCAGTTGCGGGTCTTCAAGCCGCAATCGGGATTGACCCAGAGCCGTTCCGCAGGCAGTTTGCGGGCGGCGCGCCGCAGCAGCTGGATCATATCTCCAAGCTCAGGCACATTGGGCGAGTGAATGTCATAGACCCCCGGCCCTATGTCGTTGGGGTAATCGAAATCTTCGAAAGCCTGCAACAGTTCGCCCTGGGAGCGGGAGGTTTCGATAGTGATCACATCCGCATCCAGCGCGGCTATGCTGCCGATAATATCGTTGAACTCCGAATAGCACATATGGGTGTGAATCTGAGTGTCATCGCGCACGCCACTGGCGCTTAAGCGGAAGGCATCGACCGCCCAGTCCAAGTAATAGGCCCGCGCGGCTCGGCGCAGCGGCAGCCCTTCGCGCAGTGCCGGTTCGTCGATCTGGATGATCGCCGTGCCGGCCGCCTCCAGATCGACCACTTCATCTCGCAAGGCCAAAGCGATCTGCCGAGCAGTGGTTTCCCGGGGTTGATCGTCGCGCACAAAAGACCAGCAGAGCATTGTGATAGGGCCGGTGAGCATGCCTTTGACTGGCTTTGAGGCCAGCTTCTGAGCATAGCTGGTCCAATCAACAGTCATGGCCTTGGGGCGGCTGACATCGCCATAAATGATCGGCGGTTTGACACAGCGGGAGCCGTAGCTTTGTACCCAACCAAAGCGAGTGAAGGCATAGCCCTCCAGCTGTTCGCCGAAATATTCCACCATATCGTTGCGCTCGGCTTCGCCGTGCACCAGTACATCCAGCCCCAACTGCTCCTGGCGGGCCAGGACCTCGGCTATTTCCCGTTCCATGGCGACGCGATATTCCGTTTCGCTAATGCGCCCCTCTTTAAAGTCCTTGCGGGTCAAGCGAATTTCCTGGGTCTGAGGGAAGGATCCGATACTGGTGGTGGGAAACAGTGGCAACCCCAGGCGCGCTCGCTGCAGCTTGACTCGCTCGCTGAAAGGGCTCTTACGCTGGCTGTCGGCGGGCTCTATCGCTTCCAGGCGGGCCTTGACCGCAGCTTTATGGATGCGGCCAGACTGCTTGCGAGAGAGGGCGGCTCGATCGCTCTGTTCAAGTGCCTTAATAGCTTGTGGGCTTTCGCGATCATCCAGCAGTTGCGCCAGAGTGACCAGCTCCTCAACTTTTTGGCTGGCGAAGGCCAGCCAGCTTTTCAGCTCCGGATCCAGTCGGGTTTCCCGCTCAAGATCCACCGGTACGTGCAGCAGCGAGCAAGACGGCGCCAGCCAGAGCCGGCTCCCCAGGCGTCGATAAGCCTCAGTGAGATACTCCCGCGACGCGCGCAAATCGTTCCGCCAAATATTGCGGCCATCCACTATACCCACCGACAGCACCTTGTGAATGGGCAATCGGTCGAGCACCGCCGGCAATTGCTCGGGCGCGCGCACCGCATCAATGTGCAGGCCCGCGACCGGCAAGTTGATTGCAATAGAGAGATTGTCCTGCAGGGCATCGAAGTAGCTGGCCAGCAAGATGTTCAGTGATTTTTGCTGCAGCTGATGATAAGTCCTTTCGAAAGCTCGCTGCCAGGCTGCGGGCAGATCCAGCACCAGAATGGGCTCGTCGATTTGAACCCAGTCGGCACCGGCTTCGGCCAGCTCCTGCAATAGTTCCTGATAGGCGGGCAACAGGGCTTCGAGCAATTCCAAGCGGTCAAAATCCGGCGCTTTCTCCTTGCCCAGCCAGAGATAGCTCAGCGGCCCGAGAATGACCGGTTTGGCGGCATAGCCCAGCTCCACGGCTTCTCGGGTTTCATCGATGATCTGCCGATAGCTTAGCGCGAAGCTCTGGTTCGGATGAAACTCGGGCACCAGATAGTGATAGTTGGTATCGAACCATTTGGTCATTTCGCAGGCGCTAGCCGGCACCCCGCTGGGTGCTCGGCCCCGAGCCATGCGAAACAGGGTATCCAAGTCGACATGGCGGCAGGGCTCGGTTGGCGCTTCAAGCAATTCGATCGACGGGTAGCTTTGACCGCAACAACTTTGGCTGTCGCCCGGCGTTGTTGGGGCGGATTGGTAGCCAGATCTGTGGCGCACCGGCACATTGCCCAGGGTGGCCGAGAGGGTGAGCACCTGATCGTACCAGGCAAAATCCCCGGTGGGGATCAAGTCCAGGCCCACCTGGGCCTGTTGCAGCCAGTGTCGGCGGCGCAGCTGCCGGCCGGCCTGCTCGAGTTCGTCAGAGGTCAAATCGCCGCGCCAGTAGGCTTCCAGGGCTTTTTTCAGTTCCCGGTCGGCGCCTATGCGCGGAAAGCCGAGGTTGTGGGTCGTTAAGCTCATAAATCACCAGTTTATTGTTTGAGAAGAAAAGGGTTAAACGCTGGTGACCATTCTGCGTTTGAGTTAATTATGAATCAAACTGTGTTTTTTCAGTTTAATCATGAGTATTATTAATGTTAATCTGAGCTCCGTAAAAATTCTCCAGGTGCAGCCAGATGATCGAAATCAGACACATGAAAACCCTCTTGGCGCTGCGCGATACCGGCAGCCTGGTGGAGGCCGCCGAACGTCAGTGCCTGACTCAGTCGGCGCTCTCGCATCAATTAAAAGAGCTGGAGGGGCGCCTGGGCTGCGAACTGTTTGTGCGCAAGAGCCGGCCGCTGCGCTTCAGCGAAGCGGGCCGTCGGCTGCTGCAACTGGCCGAAGAGGTGGTGGGCCAGGTTGCCGAAGCCGAGCGGGACTTGCAAAAGCTGCTGCACGGGGAGGCCGGGCGACTCTATATGGCCATCGAATGCCACAGCTGCTTCAACTGGCTGATGCCCACCGTGAACACCTATCGCAACCAATGGCCCGCGGTGGAATTGGATTTTTCCAGCGGCTTTACCTTCGAGCCGCTGCCGGCGCTGGAGCGGGGCGAAATCGATCTGGTATTGACTTCCGACCCTCAGCCACTCAAAGGCGTGGCCTATGTGCCCTTGTTCAGCTACGAAATGCAGATTGCCTTGGCGAACGACCACCCTTTGGCCCGGAAACCCTACCTGATGCCCGAGGATCTGGCGGATCAGACGCTGATCAGCTACCCGGTGGAGCGAACCCGGTTGGATGTGTTTCAGTATTTTCTCGACCCGGCCGGGGTAGCGCCGGCGGCGCTGCGGCATTCGGACCTAACCTTGATGATGGTGCAGTTGGTGGCCAGTGGCCGCGGGGTTTGCGCGCTGCCCAATTGGGTATTGGCCGAATACGCCGATCAGCGGCTGATCAGTCTGAGATCGGCGGGCGAGGAGGGCATCTGGCCGACGCTCTACGCCGCAGTGCGGGAGCGGCAGCAAGAGGCGCCGTTTTTGGCGGATTTTCTTGCTCTGGCGCGGGCGCATTGTTTGAAAAACCTCTCCGGCGTCAAAGCGGTAACCAACTGACGCGCTAGTACAGTGGGCCCTCAACGAAAAACGCCAGAGCACTGATGCCCTGGCGTTCTTGTGGCTCCCAAAAAGTTCTTGGAAGGACTAGCCGAATCAATCTTTAGGCGAGCGCTTTCAGCGCCGACTCGTAATCCGGCTCTTCCGAGACTTCCTCGACCAGCTGGCTGTAGGCCACTTTGCCGTTTTCATCGATCACCACCACCGCGCGGGCGTCAAGACCGGTCAAGGGCCCCTCTACCATACGCACACCATAGTCTTCGGCGAACTTGGAGCGAAACGCCGAGGCCGGGGTCACCTGATCCAAGCCTTCGGCACCGCAGAAGCGTGCTTGGGCAAAGGGCAGATCTTCGGAAACGCACACCACTTCGGTGTTTTTCAGAGAGCTGGCTTTGGCGTTGAATTCACGCACTGATTGGGCGCAGGTGGGAGTGTCGACACTCGGGAAAATATTGAGTACCACCCGCTTGCCTTTGAAATCCTTCAGGTTCAGTTCCGACAGATCGGTCTTGACCAAAGTGAAGTCGGGGGCTGGACTGCCGGTAGCGGGCAATTCGCCGCTGGTTTTAAAGGGATTACCTTTGAGTGTCACTGTTGCCATGGTGTGCTCCTGCTAATGTTTAAGAAGTTGACTGCTTAGATGTGGCGGCGAAGTATCCAATTACAAGGGGCTGGAGCCTTCGAATCAACAAATTGCCCGAAAACTTATATCAGAGTTCGGTTACAGTTAACTAGGTCAAAACCATTCGCCTGGCTCAGAAGGCTTGGAAGAAATCGGATTAAGAAGAGAGTGAAACTTTATAGTACCGGCGGCTAGCAGCCAACACCGGCGGCAAAATCCGCAACTTTGCTACAGTTATATTCATTGAGCATGGCAATATCCAACACACCGGGGGTCTTTTGCGCTAAATGGAGCCAGGACTAAGCAGTAAGCGGGACAACGAGCGGGAACTGGTGATCGGATTGACCGGCGACTGGAGCCTGGAGGCGCCTGAGGTGGCGCTGGAGGAAGCGCTGAGTCCCTTGAAAGAGCCTGGCAGCGCCTTGGAGCGGGTGACTTTTGATAGCTCCGAACTGGGGCGCTGGGATACCTCTTTAATCATTGCCCTAGTGGCCATTCGTAAATTCGCCCGCGCCAAAGAGCTGGATTTCGACGATTCCGGCTTGCCCAAAGGTGTGCGCCAGCTGCTCCAATTGGCCTTTTCGGTGCGCGAGCGCGAAGATACCCGACGCCAGGTCGAAGCTCAGGGCTTTGTCTACAATTTGGGCCAAAGCACGCTTGCGTTGATTCAGGAGACCCGGCAGTTCTTTGCCTTTACCGGCCGGGTAACGCGTTCCTTCAGTCGTTTTGTGCGCGGCAAAGCCAACTATTCCGGTCGCGATCTGGGCCAGTATATTCAAGAAGCCGGAGCCGAGGCCCTGCCTATCGTAAGCCTGCTCAGTTTATTGGTGGGGATGATCTTCGCCTTCGTCGGGGCTATGCAGCTGGAGGCTTTTGGGGTGGGTATTTACACCGCCGATCTGGTGGGCATCGCGATGGTGCGGGAGATGGGCCCGATCATGACGGCGATCATTCTCGCGGGCAGAACGGGCGCCGCCTATGCGGCTCAAATAGGCACCATGAAAGTCAATGAAGAGGTGGATGCCCTCAGTACCTTGGGCATTGATCCCATCGATTATCTGGTGTTGCCGCGAATACTGGCGCTGATTCTCATGGTGCCCTTGCTTACCATCTATGCTGATTTAATGGGCATTCTCGGCGGCTTGGTGGTGGGGGTGTTTATGCTCAATATCAGCATGCTGCAATACCTTCAGCAGACCCTCGACTCGGTTACTTTGAGTTATTTGTTTGGCGGCCTATTCAAAGCCGTGGTCTATGGCAGCCTGGTGGCCATGGCCGGCTGTCAGCAGGGCATGGCCTGCGGCGGCAGTGCCATGGCGGTGGGGCAAAGCACCACCAAGGCGGTGGTGATGGGCATAGTCGCCATAGTGGTCAGCGCTTCGCTGCTGACCGTTATCTACATCAATCTGGGTATCTGAATGAGACCGAGTGTTTGAATGACTAAGAGCGACCGACATATTCTGGTGGAGGATCTTAGCCTGGGCTTTGGCGAGGTGGTGGTTCAAAAAAATCTGAACTTCAGCGTCGACCGGGGCGAGATATTCGTCATTATGGGCGGCTCGGGTTGCGGCAAAAGCACATTGCTGAAAGCCATGATTGGCCTGAAAAAGCCGGACAAGGGCGATGTCTATCTAGACGATGAATCAGTCTGGCATTCGGCCCACGGCGATAGCCAATGGCTGGCGCGAAAGTTCGGGACTCTGTTTCAGTCCGGCGCGCTTTGGAGTTCCATGACTTTGGCGGAAAATATCGCTCTGGGACTCAAACAGTACACGGATTTGAGCGACGAGCGGATTCGGGAGATTGCCGTTTACAAACTGATGCTGGTGGGGCTGGCCGGTTTCGAGGACTATTATCCGAACGAGATTTCCGGCGGCATGAAAAAGCGCGCCGCTCTGGCCCGGGCCATGGCGCTGGACCCGGAAATTCTGTTTTGCGACGAGCCTTCTGCTGGGCTGGATCCGCTGTCGGCCAAGCGTTTGGATGATTTGATTCTGCAACTGCGGGCCAGCCTCAATACCACTTTTGTGGTGGTAACCCACGAGCTGGACAGCATTTTTGCCATAGCCGACAAGGCGGTGTTTCTGGATGCCGAGAGTAAAACCCAGATTGCCTTGGGCGCGCCGGAAGATCTAAGACGTAATCACGACAGCGAACAGGTGCGCAGTTTTTTAAACAGAGGTGAGCAAGCTTGATTATATGGGTAAGCAGCTATGAGTAAACAAGTCAGCCCCACCCTAATCGGGGGCTTCGTAATCGGCGCGGTGCTGCTTTTGGCGTTGGGCTTTGCGGTTTTTGGTGGCGCCGAGTTATT
>CAZKCY010000147.1:0-6329 GCA_964551155.1 uncultured Marinimicrobium sp.
GTTCGGTCTAACCGCAATCCAGTTGGTGGGTATTGTCGACAAGTTGCGCGAGGCCGATTTGCTGCATTGCTTTCAGCTGCTGCACTTTCACCTGGGCTCGCAGATTCCCAATATTCGCAGTATTCGCGCCGGAGTTCTGGAAGCCTGTCGTTACTATATCGATCTGGTGGCTGAAGGCGTACCGCTCGGGTATTTGGACTTGGGCGGCGGGCTGGCGATCGACTATGACGGCACCTCTAGTACTCGGGGCCACAGTCGCAACTATACGGTGCAGGAGTACTGTGTCGACGTGGTTGAGGCGATTCAACAATCGCTCGATCCTCATGATATAGCGCATCCGACCATTGTTACCGAATCCGGCCGGGCCACGGTCGCCCATACCGCTGTGTTGCTGTTTAACATTCTCGATGTCGGCCACTTTGAGCCTGCACCTCTTCCGGACCATTTGCCCGACGAGGTTAACGAGCAACTGACCAACCTTTGGCATGCCATTAAGGTGATCAAGCCCGAGAATGTGCAGGAGTGCTACAACGACGTGGTCTATTATCGGGACCAGATTCGGGACTTGTTCCACCGCGGGGACATCAACCTGCGCGAACGCGCCATGGGAGAAAACCTATACCTGGCCGGACTGCAAAAAATTGCGGTTTTGTTGCCGGAGTTGAAGCGCATTCCCTCGGAGCTGGAAACTCTGCCCCAACAATTGGCGGACATTTATTACGGCAATTTCAGCGTGTTTCAGTCGCTTCCGGACTCCTGGGCGATAGAGCAGGTGTTTCCGGTGATGCCGATTCACCGGTTGAACGAAAAGCCCACCCGCCAGGCGATCATCGCCGATTTGACCTGTGACTGCGACGGCAAACTGGACCGCTTCGCCGGTCCGGCGGGCGATACCGAAACCCTGTCGGTGCACCCGGTGCGCGAAGGCGAAGAGTATTACCTGGGGGTGTTTCTGGTAGGCGCTTACCAGGAAACTCTGGGCGACTTACACAACTTATTTGGTGATACCAACGTGGCCAGTGTGCGCATCAATTCCGACGGCAGCATGGACTTCGTCCACGAGCTGCACGGCGACAGTATTGCCGATGTGCTGAGCTACGTCGAGTACGACACCCAGGCGATGTTCAAACAGTTCCGCACTACCGCTGAGCAAGCGGTGCGCGATGGCCGCATTACCGTTTCCGAACGCCAGGAAATGCTCAACGCTTTCACCGAGAGTTTGCGCGGCTACACTTATTTCGAAAGATAATTGAATCACCCGAGCGAAGGGGCAATTCCGCTTCGCGAATGAACCAGACAGGGGAGCAAGGACTATGGCAAAAGTATTGATTATTGGCGCTGGCGGCGTGGGTAGTGTGGTTACTCACAAGTGTGCGCAATTGCCCGAGGTATTTTCCGAGATAGTGCTGGCCAGTCGCACTGAGTCCAAGTGCAAGGCCATCGCCGAGCAGCTCAAGCGGCCCATCAAAACCGCCCAAGTCGATGCCGATAAAGTCCCCGAGCTGGTCGCGCTGCTGGAGCGGGAAAAACCTCAGCTGGTAATCAACGTGGCCCTGCCTTACCAGGATTTGACCATTATGGATGCCTGCCTGGAAGCCGGCATTCATTACCTGGATACCGCCAACTACGAGCCGCCGGGCGAAGCCAAATTCGAATACAGCTGGCAGTGGGCTTACCAGGACAAGTTCCGTAAAGCCGATTTGATGGCGCTGCTGGGTTCCGGTTTTGACCCGGGCGTTACCAACGTCTATACCGCCTACATCAAAAAACATTATCTCGATGAAATTCACTATCTGGATATCATCGATTGCAATGCCGGCGATCACGGCTTGCCCTTTGCCACCAACTTCAACCCCGAAATCAATATTCGCGAAGTCACCGCGCCGGGGCGCTATTGGGAGGAGGGCAAGTGGCGCGAGACCGGGCCTTTGGAAGAAAAACGCTCCTTCGATTTCCCCGCCGGTATCGGTCCCAAGAATATCTATTTGATGTACCACGAAGAGCTGGAGTCGATCACTACCCACTTTCCGGAAATAAAGCGGGCTCGGTTCTGGATGACCTTCTCGGACAATTACCTCAAGCACCTGGAGGTTCTGGGCAACGTGGGCATGACTTCCATCGAGCCGGTGGAATTCGAAGGCAAAGAGATTATTCCGCTGCAGTTTCTGAAAAAACTGCTGCCCGATCCCGCCAGTTTGGGGCCACTCACCAAAGGCAAAACCTGTATCGGTTGTGTGGCGCGCGGCATCAAAGACGGTAAAGAAAAAACCGTTTATATCTACAACATCTGCGATCACCAGGAGTGCTATCGCGAGGTTCAGTCCCAGGCGATTTCCTACACCACCGGCGTGCCGGCCATGATCGGCGCCAAGATGATGCTGGAAGGCAAGTGGATGAAGCCCGGGGTCTGGAACATGGAACAGCTGGATCCGGATCCGTTTATGGAGGATTTGAACAAATACGGTCTGCCTTGGGAAGTTGTTGAAATTGACCAGCCTACCGGTATGGAAGATTGATTTGACGGGTGAAGGTTAACGGTTAATGGTGAACGATTGACGGGTAACGCTCGTATCGGGTACCACACACCGTGTGGCACATGTCCGACCTGTTAGTGGGCTTTGACCACCCTAGGTGAAATTGGGTGCCTGGCCCGTAGGGTGGGCGCCGCCCACCGATTGTTTGAACGACGCTTCGAGACCGCGAGATGACTTCCGTATTTACCAAATTCGACCCCACACGGGTTCCCTCTCCCTGCTTCGTGATCGACGTGGCTTCGGTCGAAAACAATCTAAAAATATTGCGCGATGTCCAAGAGCGCAGCGGCGCCAAAGTGTTGGCCGCGCTCAAGGCGTTCTCCTGCTGGCGGCTCGGAGATTTGATCGGCGGTTATCTGTCCGGCACCTGCGCCAGCGGCTTGCACGAAGCCCGTTTGGGACGCGAGTTTTTCGGCGGCGAAGTGCACACTTATTCGGCTGCTTTCAAGGAAGAAGATCTGCGCGAGATACTGCCGATTACCGATCATCTGGTATTTAATTCCTTTGCCCAGTGGCGGCGTTTCAAACCCCAGGTTCAAGCGGCGCAGCAGCAACGCCCCGAGCTCAAAGTCGGCATCCGCATCAATCCCGAACACTCCGAAGGCACTGTGCCGATTTACGATCCTTGCGCGCCGGGTTCGCGCATGGGGGTGCCGATTTCTCAATTTGAACCCGATCAGCTCGAGGGCATTTCGGGCCTGCATTTTCACACTCTGTGCGAGCAGGATCTGCCGCCCCTGGAGCGCACGCTCAAGGCGGTAGAAGAAAAATTCGGCCCCTATTTGGACCAGATGGAGTGGGTAAACTTTGGTGGGGGTCACCATATCACCCGTCCGGACTACCAGGTCGATCGCCTGATCGAAGTGGTGCGGGAGTTTGCCGAGCGTTATCAGGTTCAGGTGTACCTGGAACCGGGCGAAGCGGTGGCGATTCACACCGGAGCTCTGGTTAGCGAAGTGCTCGATTTGCCCTGGAATGGTGTGTCCCAAGCCATTTTAGACACCTCGGCTACCTGCCATATGCCCGACACCCTGGAAATGCCATACCGGCCCGATGTTCTGGGTGCCGGCTTGCCCAATGCAGCAGCGCACACCTATCGACTGGGCGGTATGACCTGTCTGGCGGGGGATGTGATTGGGGATTACAGTTTCGAGAAGCCGTTGGAAGTAGGCCAGCGGTTAATCTTCGATGACATGGCCCATTACACCATGGTCAAGACCAGCACCTTCAATGGTATTCGGCTGCCTTCGATCGCACTCTGGGATTCGCGCACCGATGCGCTGGAGGTCATTAGAGAGTTTGGTTACGAGGATTTTAAAACCCGGCTTTCTTAAACGGCGGCTGATTGGCTTTGACGTGCGTAGAGGGGCGTGGAAGGGGCTTGAGCCTAAGGCTATGCCCGCTTCGCTAAGCGAAACGGGCAAGCCTATTATCGCGCTACTTAATAGCCGTCGGTTTCCTCTTCTACTTCATCAGCGGCTTCTTCGGTGGCTTCCTTGGTTTCTTCCCAGCCTTCTTCAGCGGCTTCCTCGACATGTTCCGCGGACTCTTCCAAGTGTTCTTCGGGGGTCTCAGGCTCCTGCTCACAGGCGGTCAGAAAAAAGGCTGCCAGTACCAAAAATGCCGTAGTAAAAATGCTCTTCATAACAATCAACTCCTGTTGCGTTATCGTTGGTTCACAGCGCACTCGACTAAGCTTTGAGTAGGCCGTGGGGGTGAATGCTTCAGCGCTAGAGACTCTCGGTCCCCAAATCTTTAACTGCCTAAAGATCATAACGCCGTGAGTCTTGAGATAAAAGCCTTATGCCTACAAGTTGGGGTGAATATCTTATACAATGCGGTTTTTGTGGCAAGATGCGCCACAAACCCGATATTTCCCGACCAAGTTAACACCAAGTCAGGCTTTTTATGACCATTGAACAGTTTGAGTCCTGGTCGCTGATCCTCGGAATCGGAGCCCTGATCGGCTTTATGTTCTTTATTGTCTGGGATCTGGCGAAAGCCTCGAAAGCCGGCCGTTTTGGGACTATGATTCTATTTTTGGCACTGGGGCTTGGGCTGCTGGGATTTATCATCAAGACCGTCCTGGTGGAAATCATCGAAAAATAATCCTCGCCAATTGAGAGTCGTCCATGTTCCAGCTGTTTACCCCCACCACTAAGGTACAGAAAGACCGGCAGGTAATGCGCGATACCGATGCCCGGGTCGCCAAATACAGCCGTCGCGGCTTGGTTCTCAATTTTCTGGTCTTTGTCGTTACCCTGGCTTTTTTCGGCGACTTCTATCAGCGTGAGAAAAATCTCGCCATATTGTTGGTCACTGGGCTCTTGCTGGTCACCTTGCTGCGCGCCTACTTTCTGTTTCGTTTCGATACTCTCTACGCCCGGGCACCGGCTCGTTGGCGCAACCAGTACTTCTTAGCGTCGTTTTTGGGGGCGGCTTGGTGGAGTGTGATGCTGGTCAGCTTGACCTGGGTTCAAGGCATGCGCGACGAAACTTTGGTTATGTGGCTTTATTCGGTGGTGTTTTATTCCACAGTTGCCAATGTGTTCGCCCCCTACCGGCGTTTTTTGACCTTTTATCTGTTTATCGGTCAAATCCCGGCGGCGGTTACGGCTATTATGCTCGGGCATGCCGAGGGCTATTTGTACGGCATCATCATGATTGTGTTTTTTATCATGATCAGCCATCAAGCCAAGATCACCAGCAACACTTTTTGGGAGCGGCTAGAGGCCAACTACGCCCTCCAAGAGCGGGCCAAAGGCCTGGAGTTTGAGCAACGAAGTTCCAAGGCCGCCATTGAGCTAAAGAATGAATTTCTGGTAAACCTGGGTCAGGAGTTGCGCTCCTCGCTTAACGATATATTGGGAACCCTGTCGCTGGTCGATGACGACAAACTATCCGAGCGCCATAGAGAACTTTTGATGGTTGCCAGCAAGGCCGCCGAACGGCAGTTGGATTTGGTCAACAATGTGGTGGACTTCTCCAAGATTACGACCAAATCTCTGGAGCTGGAAGAAACCAGTTTCGACTTACGCCGCTTGCTGGAGAAGCTGGTTCAGGAATTTGCCTTGGAGGCTCACCAGCAAGGCGTTGAACTGAATTATGTGTTCGATTCCGATCTGCCCTCGAGAGTCAAAGGCGACGCCACCCGACTGGGACAAATTCTCAGCATTTTGCTCAACCACGCGCTTAAATACGCGGCCATGGAACAAGTTTTCGTCGAAGCAGTGCTCAATCCCGACGAAGAAGAAAATGGCGAGTTGCAGGTTGTAATCAGTGACGCGGCGCGCAAAGGTCAGCGTCATGGCATAGAGAGCGACGACGTCAGCGTGGAAACCGACAATGAGCTGCGCGGCATAGGTCTGGCGATTTGTAAGGGCCTGGCCGAGTGCATGAACGGCAGCGTGCATTTGATGGAAAACCCCAAAGGGGGCAAGCGCATCATCATCAACATCAAGTTGGAAGTTATTGCCCACAACACCAAAGGCGTCGATGGTGAACAAAAGCTGCGTGGTAAAAAGGTCTTGCTGGTGGATTTACCCGAAGTGGTGGGGTTGGACTTGGCCGACCAGCTTAACGCCTGGGGTGTGGCCAGCCAGCGCGCATCCGGACAGGAAGAGGCGTTGAAGAAAATTCACAAAGCTCATGGTGAGGGGCGCTCGATCGATTTGGTGCTGATTTACAACAAACTCAACAGTTTCAATGCCTTGGTGTTGTCGCGGGAGATCGCCAGCCGCTCCGAGGGAGCCGAGCTTAAACAGTTGCTCGCCATCAGCGCCCTGCAGCGTGATA
>CAZKCY010000148.1:0-6313 GCA_964551155.1 uncultured Marinimicrobium sp.
CCGGTCAAGGACAACAAACTCACGCCCCGGATTACCGAAACCGCCAAAGCGCTGTTTTTGATCTATCTGGTGTTTACCGGTGCCTGCATGCTGGCCTATAAGATTGCCGGCATGAACTGGTTTGAAGCCCTTGGGCATTCCTTCTCCACCGTCGCCATTGGCGGCTTTTCCAGCCACGACGCCAGCCTCAGGTTTTATGACAGCTCGGCAATACTGCTGATCTGCTCGGTGTTTATGATTCTCAGCGGCGCCAGTTTTGCCCTCCACTTCGTGGCCTGGCGGGAAAAAAGCTTGTGGATGTACCTGCGCGATGCGGAATTCCGCTTCTATCTGGGCTGGATTCTGTTTGGCACTCTGGTAACTGTGAGCTATTTGACCTACGCCCAGCGCTACGAGTTTGGCGAGAGCCTGGTACTCGGCTTTTACAACCTGGTCTCGACCCTGACCACGGCGGGCTTTGCCTCGGACTTCGCCGCCTGGCCTTCGTTTCTGCCTTATATGCTGTTTATTCTGGCGTTTCTGGGAGGCTGCGCCAGCTCCACCGGCGGCGGCATGAAGATGATCCGGGTGCTGCTGCTCTACAAGCAGGGGGTGCGCGAAATTAACCGGCTGATTCACCCCAACGCGGTTATCCCCATTAAGGTCGCCAAGCTGACGGTTCCCGACAAGGTCATTGAGGCGGTCTGGGGCTTTTTTGCCATGTACGTGGTGATGTACATCGCCATGTTTCTGGTGCTTTTGGCCACCGGCCTGGATCTGCCCACCTCCTTCTCGGCCGTGGGCGCATCAATTACCAACCTGGGCCCGGGCATGGCCGGAGTCGCCAGCAACTACGCCGCGATCAGTGACCCCGCCAAGTGGGTGCTTACTTTCGCCATGCTGCTGGGACGGCTGGAAGTGTTTACTTTGTTGGTGTTGTTTTCCCCGATGTTCTGGCGCAGGTGATTTAGAAGACCCGTAGGGTGGGCACCGCCCACCGTTTTGATTTCGGGCACAGGCGGTGGGCGGTGCCCACCCTACATGGCTGCCGCTGCCGTTATCCATTCATCATTCGCCCGCTTTTGAAACCACCGCGGCCCAACCGCCTCCGGGCGCCAGATCTATCGACAGCTTATCTGCGGCGCTGACCGGACGGGACTCCATCAAATAGTCCTCGGCGAAGTTTTCGGTGTTGGGGCCATCGCGCAGTAAATCCAATGTGTATTCACCCTCTCCGAGAAAGCTGAAGTCGACTTCCAGGTTGCGGCCACTGGCGTCGGTCATGGCGCCCAGATACCAAGTATCGCCTTTGCGTCGTGCCACCAGAATATAGTCGGCGACTTTGGCGTCCAGCACGAGGGTTTCATCCCAGACCGCTGGGAAGCGGGAGATAAACTCGGTGACTTTGGGTTCTCGCTGGTAAGTGGTGGGCGACTCGCACAGCATTTGCAGCGCGCTTTCGTAAACCGCGTACATAGCTACTTGGTGGGCACGGGTACCGATGCTCATAGGCCGGTAATGGTTGATGTGGTGATTTTGCAGCTGCGCGTTGCGCAGAGCGCCGGGGGTGAAATCCATGGGGCCGGCTAGCATGCGGATAAACGGCAGAGTGACGTTGTGTTCCGGCGTCACATCGGTACTCCATTTGTTGTTCTCGTTGCCTTTGACACCCTCATAGGTGAGCACGTTGGGATAAGCCCGGCGCAGGCCACTGGGCTTGAAGCCACCGTGGTAGTCCACCAGCAGTTCATGCTTGGCCGCTTCGCGGGCGATTTTTTCGTAGTAGTTCACCATGTACTGATCGGCGCGCTGCATGAAATCGATCTTGACCCCGGCCACGCCCCAGTCGGCATAGAGCTTCAAAATTCGCTCGTAGTCCTTGTCCAGAGGGCCCCAAAGTGCCCAGAGAATCAACTCGACATTTCTCTCCTTGCCGTAGCGCACCAGCTCATGGATGTCGATATCCGCATTGGACTCATCGATCTCGGTGGTGGACTTGGTCCAGCCTTCGTCCAGAATCACGTATTCGAGGCCATAGTCCGAGGCGAAGTCGATGTAGTATTTATAGGTTTCGGTATTGATGCCGGCTTTAAAGTCGACCCCAAAAAGATTGTTGGCGTTGTACCAGTCCCAGGCTATGCGGCCGGGTTTGATCCAGCTGGTATCGGCCAGCTCCGTTTCCCGCGACAACAACCACACCAGTTGGCTTTGCACCAGATCTTGATCCCGGTCGCTGATTACCGCCAGGCGCCAGGGAAAATTGCGCTGACTCGAGGTTTTGGCAATGTAATCGCCAAAAGCGATGTCCTGGTTGCGATCCTCCGAGCCCGGCTTGGGCACCGCTTTGGTGACCACCGGCGCATGGCCGGCACTTAGACTGTCGCCGCCAGTGCCGTAGAGAAATAAGCCGGGATAATCGAACAAATCGGCTTCGGTAAATACCACATGAACGTTTTGGGTGTTCATATAGACCGGCAAAGAGGCAAAGCGTCCGCGCTCAATTTCACTCAAGTTTTCGGGCAAGTAGTGGCGCTCGTAATGGGAAATCAAGGAGTCTTCTTCGGGAAACAGGCTATGAGTGTTGTCCGGAAAGTTGAGCTCCAGGAGTTCGCGCTCAACGATTACCTCTCCCGGCTCAGTGCCGACAAAGCGGTAAGCCACGCCGTCGTTATAGGCTCTGAAGTCGACGCCAAAACCGTTGTCGAAACGAAGCGTCAGTTCCCGATAGTCTTCGTGGATTATCGATGATTTGTGAGCCACCGCCGGAACGTGGCTCTCGGTGACCTGGGCGCGCTCCGCGCTGACCACCTCGGTATTTGCGGCTATGTTGCCTTGACCTCGAATTTCCATGCCCAGAGCGCCCGGCTCGATGACACGCTTACCTTCGAGACGAACGGACCAGCGCAACTCTCTGTCGAGATCCACCCGAATCTCAAGACGCTCATTAGGCGACTGAAGTATGTAGGTTTCGGCGGCGAAAACGGAGCTTACTCCAGCGAGAAGCATGAGCCCGAAACTCAAGCGAAACGATAAACGAGTGGTATGCATGGCGAAGACCTTTGGCTGAAGGCGCAGAGCTGAGTCTTTAATTGGAAAAAGCCTCAGCAGGCCTTTTATTTATAAGATTTATTATTCGCTAGTTTGCCTTTGCCTCTTGGGAATTACAACCGTCGGGAAAGCACCGCCAGCAATGGCTCTCAGGAGCCACTGCGAAGCGGAGCGAATCGAATCATTCCAGCGAGATAAAGTCGCTGTCGGTAAAGGCGGTGCCGCGCAGCTGAATGAGCAGCCGGGCATTGTCATCCCCCAGCAGCAACTCCCGATAAAGACTTACCAAGTCCTCTTTATTGGCCGCCTCCAGGCCGGCCAGAACTCTGTCCCGGGTATCAAACGCGGTGTTGTTGCGGTAGAAGTCATTGATGTAACGGGTCGCTTCCGTCGGGAAGTCGTTAGGCTTCTGAGTAAACTGAGCAATCACCGATTGTTTGAGCTGCTCCACCTGATTGGGGTCCACGGCCTCGAGCTGGTCGAGATAACCAAGCCGGAATTCGTCCATAGCGGCCTTGATTTCGGCTAAATCCGCCGATGAACTCTGCACGAAGAGACCGAACTCTGGGTACTCTTCAATGCCAAACGGGCTGCTGCCCACCACATAGCCTAACTGCTGCTGGGTGCGCAGCTCGGTATAGAAGGCATTGCCAAACAGTCCATTGAGCAGCAACAGCTGGGCCTGGGTCTCCTTTGAGGGACGCGGCAATATAAAACTGTCCAGAAGAGCGGCATCGGTGTGCTCTATGTCCTTGCTCAAGCTCAGTTCCTGGCCGGCTTCAGGCTCTATATAGTCGACCACATGCACCTCGCCCGGGGAGCGATTTTCGCCCAGTCGCCCTTCAAACTCTTGGACCATTTCAGCTATCTGCTCCTGGCGATAGTTGCCGAAAGTATAGGCTCGCAGACTGGCCGTGCGCATCAGCTGCCGGTGGTAGCGCTGCAGATCTTCTGCGCTGATCGCTTTTGAGGCCGCAAGAATATCGGCGTCGGTCCAGGGAATATCGGCGATCAGGTTTTCGCGATAGCGAAACAGCTGTTGGTAGGGTAAATCTTTGGAGCGACCCTCGATCCAATCCTGAAAATTGCTCAGTTCTTTGTCGAACTCATCTTGCTTGAATTCCAGGCCGACAAAGCTCTCCGCCAGGCGCTTCAGGATTACATCATGCTTGCCGGTGGGGCCGCTGATGGTGAGGTTCTGCATGTTGCCCGCTGAACGATCAATATTGACGTTGATGCTCGCGCGGCCGGCGCGGTCAATCAGGCCAATATTGTGTTCGGTGTAAATACCGTTCAGCAAACTCCCTAATACGAAATGTTCGACGCTCTGCAATCCCAGATCGCTGTTGAACACCAGGTGAAAGTAGCCTTTTTCGCCCTGATGATACTCAGCGTGCATCAGCCAGGCTTCGGCCCCGGGGGTATCCATGACTTGAGTCATTTCGGTCAGCGTCGGTTCAACGATTACCGGATCGCCCAACTGGGCAAACTCGTTTTTTCCGGGCAGTTCGAAGCCTTGCTCTGGCGCCAGTTCCCGCCAGCGCTGACGATCCGCTTGGGTTATCGGCGCCAGGTCGTATTGGCCTTCATGGTGGGGTATGTTCCGGCTGGCCTGCACTTCTTTGCTGATATGCCAAAGACGCAGGTTTTCCGGCACCAAAAGCTCGGCCACTTCCCGAATTTCTTCGGCATCGAAACGCTCGTAGGTATAGGGCGCTGACATCAAATAGGGAACTGGTAGGCGGAACATGGCGTTGCTCAGATGCACAGCCTGCTGCAGGGGGCGGGGAATATCCATTACCTCGAACTGGCGCTGATTCAATGCTTTGAGCTCTTCGAAGTGTTCCTTTTGAATACCCTGGGTGCGAATCAGCTCTAGGTAGTCGAATACCGCCGCCACAACCCGGTCGCGCTCGTCAAAACCTTTGGGCGTAAGTTCGAGATAAATTCGGTAGACCCCGTCGCCGCCATAGTAGTCGGAATCGGCGTAGGCATAGAGATTGTCGATCAGATTCCACTCTCGCAAACGGTGACCGAGCGTGCCCGGCTCCTCCGAGCCAATCAAGGTCGCCAGGTATTCGTTGGGCTTTAGCGGCCAGGCTTCCAGATTGTCGGGCAGGGGAAATTCAAGAATCAGCTGGCGCAGCTCTTTCTGTGGTTGGTAATAGATATGCTGTTCGGTCTGCGCTTCGGTCAAGCCGGCTAGCTCCAATTCCGGGCGGTCAATATTCCGGTTCGGAACCCCACTGAAGTGCTTGCGAGCCAAGGCTTCGAGCTGGTCCAACGACTGACCGCCCACCAGCGTCAAGTTCATGATGTTGGCGGAGTAGTAGTTTTGATAGAAGTCGAGCATGGCCTGATAAAGGCTTAGATCTGAATGATCCTGAAGCGTCTCGCGGTTGCCCACGCCCAGTAAAGAGGCTGGGTGATCAGGATTGGCCGTGAGGCCGCTCAGATAGTGGATGATTCGCCCATCCTGGCTCCGACCCATGGACCACTCGTTGTGAACCGCGGCAATTTCCTTTTCACTGTATTCTTTGTTAAACAGCGGCGACTTGAAATAGTCGCTGAAACGATCCAGGGCCGGATCCAGTTCCTCGTTGGGAATCTGGAACATATAGTTGGTCAGCGTGGAGCTGGTGTAGGCGTTGCCACCTCCTCCGTTTTGCTCGAGAAATTTCTGTAGGTTGTTGGGCTCGGGGTAGTTTTCAGTGCCCAGAAACAGCATATGCTCCAGATAGTGCGCCAAGCCGGGAAATTCTTCCGGATTCTGATAGCTGCCGACGCCGACGGCGAGCGAAGCGGCGCTGGTTTCGGTACTTGGATCGCTAACCAGCATCACTTCCATGCCATTTTCCAGGCGCAGGTAGCGGTAATCCCGAGGGTCGTTGGGGCTGGTTTGAATATCCTCGCGCACCAGAGGTTCGGGAGCGGGTTTTTGACTGACACAGGCCGTAACCAGCAATAGCAGCAGAAGTGACGCAAACCAGGAAAGATTGAGTAACCGCGACATAGTTAGAGTCCTTTTAACCGATCACCAAAGGCGGGATGCCTCCACCAAGCGGCGGAAAGAAAAGTTTCGACTCTAAAGGCCGGTGTTGGAGCTGTCAATTTTGTTTAAGCCGGCAAAGCAAAGCCTCAGCCTTCAGCCAAGACTGTGCAGTTACGCCCCTCTTTTTTGGCCTGGTACAAAGCCCGATCGGCACGCGCCAGGGCCGCGATAAACTCCTCGCCGGAAGCAATATGGCAAACTCCGAAGCTCGCGGTCACCGGCAGGGGTTTGGCG
>CAZKCY010000149.1:0-6311 GCA_964551155.1 uncultured Marinimicrobium sp.
GGTGCCGGTAGAAATACTGGTGATCATTTGTCTGATTGTGGGTATTTTTCCGCAGTTTACCGTCGAGCCTTTGGTGCACGCATCGGCCACGGCGGTGCTTGGCGGAACCTTGCCGGATTATCATATCGCCCTGTGGCACGGCTTCAATTTACCGCTGCTGATGAGTGCTCTGGCGTTGGCGGGCGGCTTGCTGCTCTACAGCCAGCGCAAGCAACTTTTCGCTTTCTACGAGCGCAAAACTCGCTTGGATGAGAAATTGGTGTTCGAAGCTCAGGTACAGCGCAGCGCCAACGCAGCTCGGTGGTTGACCGATACTTTAGAGAACGGCTCCCTGCAACGCTATGTGGCGCTTTTCATCGGCTCGGCCGTGTTGGTGGGGGCGGTAGCCCTCTGGCCTTTAGAGAGCTTTACCGGCCCGGTCGAGCAAACGCCGATCGACCTGGTGAGTTTAGTGGCCATGGCCATACTGATTGTCGGCGCCTTCGGTACCGTCTTGCTGCACCATCAAAGGTTCACGGCACTATTGCTGCTGAGCGTCGTGGGCTTGATAGTGTCTCTGACGTTCATCCGCTTTTCTGCCCCGGATCTGGCGCTCACCCAGCTATCCGTCGAGGTAGTGACCATTGTGCTACTGATGCTGGCACTCTACTTTTTGCCTCAATTGACCCCCAATGAATCCAGCTCGCACCGGGTGGGCCGCGATATTCTGCTATCCGGTGCCGCCGGTACCGGCGTGGGACTGCTCACCTGGGCGGTTTTGACTCGACCCTATACCACTATTTCCGATTACTTTCTCGCCAACAGTGTCAGCGGAGGCGGCGGCTCCAATGTGGTGAACGTCATACTGGTCGACTTCCGCGGTTTCGATACCCTGGGGGAGATCACCGTACTGGCCATCGCCGGGGTGGGCATTTACGCCATGCTCAACAAGTTGAAACTTCCGCTGCCGCGCACTGACCGGGAGGGGCGGCGCTGGGCTCCAGACCCACACCCGCCCATTCTATCGGTTATGACCCGGGTACTGCTGCCACTGGCCTTATTGGTTTCTTTTTACATACTGTTGCGCGGTCACAATCAACCCGGCGGCGGTTTTATCGCCGGCTTGGTTGCCAGCGTCGCCCTGATTCTTCAGTACATTTCTACCGGCACCAGCTGGATGCAGAAACGACTGCGCTGGCAATACCGAAGAGTAGCCGCCACCGGGGTATTGATTGCCACTATTACCGGTCTGGGCAGCTGGTTTTTCGGCTACCCCTTCTTGACGTCAACCTTCACTTATTTGAATTGGCCTTTAGTGGGCAAATTCGAAGTCGCTTCGGCCATGGCATTTGATGTCGGAGTCTTTGCCACTGTGGTAGGCGCCACCATGCTGATTTTGGCCCACTTGGGCAAGCTCGCTCAGACCACTTATGCGACCGATGAACAAGCGTCAGGAGAACAGCTCTGATGGAAGCTTTAATTGCAATCATGATTGCGGTAATGACCAGTTGCGGCGTCTATCTGATGCTGCGCAGCCGCACCTTTCCCGTCATTCTCGGGCTGACCATGCTCTCTTACGCAGTCAACCTGTTTATTTTTGTCATGGGTCGGCTGAAATCCGGCATGCCACCTATTATTGGCACCGGCGAACAATATGCCGACCCACTACCGCAAGCCTTGGTACTCACTGCCATTGTTATCAGTTTTGCGATGACCGCGTTCGTGATGGTATTGGCTCTGCGGGCGCGCGCCGAGTTGGGTAATGATCATGTAGACGGACGCTCCAGTCCCGAGGAGCGCAAGCGGTGAATCATTTAATAATCGTCCCCGCACTCCTTCCCCTGGCGACGGGGTTGCTATTGGTGCTGGCCACCGGGCGCAATCTCGCCCTGATGCGGACAATTAGCCTGCTCAGCGCTGGTGTTTTGGTATTCGTGACTTTGGAATTGCTGCGCTCCGCCCACAGCGGAACGATTGAAGTCTACGCGCTCGGCGACTGGGCACCACCTTTTGGCATTGTTCTGGTGCTCGATCGACTCAGCGCTTTGATGTTGGCAGTCACCAGTGTATTGGCGTTCTTTAGCCTCTGGTACGCCGCCAGCGGTAACGATGGTCCCGGCGACAACTTGCACAGCTTGATGCACTTGCTGCTGCTGGGCATCAACGGCGCATTTCTGACCGGGGATATCTTCAACCTGTTCGTATTCTTTGAAATACTTTTGATCGCCTCCTACGCCTTGCTACTGCATGGCGGTGGCCCAAAACGCGCCAAAGCCGGCATTCACTATGTGGTTCTAAATCTGGGCGGCTCGGCGCTGTTTCTGATTGGCGTAGCGGTTCTCTACGGCCTGACCGGCACTTTGAATATGGCCGATCTGGCGACTAAAGTCGCTGAGCTCGATCCCGCAGACGCACCTTTGGTGGCTGCCGCCGGTCTTTTGCTGCTGGTGGTCTTCGGCCTCAAGGCGGCGATTCTCCCGCTCTACTTCTGGCTACCCCGAGCCTATTCTTCAGCCAGCGCGCCTGTGGCCGCCATCTTTGCCGTCATGACCAAAATCGGCGTTTACGCAATTGTCAGAATCCACGGTTTGGTATTCGGTGATCTGGCCGGGCCGCTCGCCGATTTAGTTATGCCTTGGCTCTGGCCACTGGGGCTGATCACTCTTACTCTGGGTTTTATCGGGGTACTGGCGGCGCGCGAGCTGCGCATGCAGGTCGCCTATTTGATTATTATTTCGGTCGGCACGCTACTCGCGGGTGTGGCGCTTGATAATCAAGAGGCTCTCAGCGCTACTTTCTATTATTTAGTGCACTCCACTTGGATCTGCGGCGCATTATTTTTGATCGTTGATTTAATTCGCCAGCAACGCGGCCCGCTCGGCGATCTGACAGTTACTGGCCCCAAACTGCCTCAGGCCACTTTGCTGTCTAGCCTGTTTTTTGTCGCGGCGGTAAGCGTGGCAGGCATGCCGCCGCTGAGCGGTTTTCTCGGCAAGCTAATGCTGCTCGAAGCGGCCGGAACCGGCGTCCGGGCGATAGCGTTTTGGAGCTTGATATTGGTCGGTGGCCTGGTAACGATTATTGCTTTAAGCCGCAGCGGCAGTACCTTGTTCTGGCGCACCGAGGACACGGTATCGGAGCGGCCGCGTGCGAATATTTGGGCTCTGAGCGCCTGTATCGGTCTTTTGACCACCAGCTTGGCGCTGACCATTTGGGGAGACGCGGTAATGAACTATACCCAGGCGCTGGCGCAACAGCTGAGCACGCCCGAAGAGTACATTCGAGCGGTGCTTAACCATCAGACAGTTGAGGCCCGCCAGTCGTTAGAAGGAGGTCACTAATGGCCCTTGCCAATATACTGAACAAGCGCGAGCGGCGCCGAAAGCGTTTGCCAAGCCCCCTTCTCAGCCTGTCCATGCTTGTGATCTGGTTGCTGCTAAACAACACCATCAGCTTTGGTCACCTGTTGCTGGGCGGCTTTCTGGCTTGGTTTATTCCTTACATAACCCAATCGTTTTGGGTGCAATCGATCAATGTCTACCGCCCCGCTCTGGCGCTTCGCTTTGTAATCACTGTGCTGATGGATATTGTCATCGCCAACTGGGTGGTGGCGAAGATGATCTTAAGCTCCCCGAAAAAATTGCAGCCCGCCTTCATGGTTCTGCCGCTGGACCTGAAAGAGGATTTCACCATTACCTTGCTGGCCAGCACCATCTCTCTGACTCCCGGTACCGTCTCGGCCGATTTCAACATAGAGGGACATTATTTGCTGGTGCACACTCTGCATGTGGACGACCCCGAGGCGGCGGTTGCTCAGATCAAGCAGCGCTATGAAGCGCCTTTGAAGGAGATTTTCGAATGCTCGACCACGTAATTGCCTTGACCATGGTGATGATGAGCCTGGCTCTGGCGCTCAATCTGTATCGCATGATTGCCGGCCCCTCTCTGCCCGACCGCATTTTGGCGCTGGATACCATGTACATAAACTCGATTGCGCTGCTGGTGCTGTTTGGTATTTATCACGGTTCCATGTTGTATTTCGAAGCGGCACTGCTGATTGCCGTTATGGGTTTTGTCGGCACTGTGGCGCTCTCCAAATATTTACTGCGCGGCGACATTATTGAGTAACCGCCACCTGGAATTTTTGCAAGTCGCCTAAACTTTAGGAAACCTAGCATGAACGAAATCAGTGTTGTCGACGCCATAGTGGCGATTTTTTTACTGGTAGGTGCGAGCTTTGCCCTGGTGGGTTCTATCGGCTTGGCGCGCCTACCGGATTTTTACATGCGTCTGCATGGTCCGACCAAGGCAACCACCTTGGGTGTGGGCGGGATGATTATTGGCTCAATGATATTTTTCAGCACCCGGGGCGAGGGCCTAAGCCTGCACGAACTGCTTATCGCGCTCTTCTTGTTTATTACCGCCCCGGTCAGTGCCCACATTGTTGCCAAGGCCGCCGTTCATACCGGACTGCCTTGCCGGAAAGATACGCTGAATCCCCCAAACAACAAGAGTCAGCCCTAGCAGCCAGTTTTTCAAAAATCTTTTAAAGAGTTCGGTTGGCGCAAGCCGACCGACTGTCTCGATGAGCTTCCGAAATTCCCATACCTACCCCTACGCCCAGCAGTAAAACTAAGAACAATGCACCTAACCGGCGCCCGAGACTGGCACCAAAATTGGGTTGCTCAAGAAGCATGTGACGGGGAATTCGCGAATGATTGAACATGGCTTGAACCTCAATGTGTTGATGGCGTTATCGCCATTTAAGCAACACTTGTGGTCCAGAGCTGGGCGACTGAATGCCCAGGCGATGATAAATTGTGCTCAATCATGGCAGCCAGCCGTGGCAGATCACTGCTCCGGCAGCAGCTGCAGCTGAGCTTGGCCTGAGGTGGCTTCGCTGATCCGCTCCCTAAGCTCGGCCAACTCACCTTCGGGTACAGCGACGCTCAGAGACACTTGGTCCGAATAATCGCTAGCCGAAGGCTCTAAACCGCTTAGCGACAAAAGATGTCGAATGCGCTCTTCCTGAGCAAAACTGGTGTGAATGAGAACTTCGGCCGTTGGAGTAACCATTTGCCAGCAAGCGCTATCCAAAGCCTGAGACACAGCCGCGCTGTAGGCGCGCACCAGGCCGCCAGCCCCGAGTTTAACGCCGCCAAAGACCCGCACCACCACGGCCAGGCAATTGCCCGCCTGGCGATGCCCGAGCACATTCAAGATTGGCTTGCCGGCGGTGCCGGCCGGTTCGCCGTTGTCGCTGAAGGCCTGAGCTTGGGGCTGCTCGGTATCGCCGAGAATATAGGCCCAACAGTAATGGCTGGCCCCCGGCCAGCTTTTGCGAATTTCCTCCAGTTCAGCCATGGCTTGGCCCCGGCTGCTAACCGGGCGCAAAATAGCGCTAAACAGGCTGCGCTTTTCTTCGTGAGTGTATTCGCAGGCAGACGCGAGGATTTGATAGGGCTTGGAGACTGTTTTATCGCTCATAAATGAAGTGAATCAAAACCTTCGATCCGTTTATCCCAAAACAGTGCAACTGCGGCCTTGAGCTTTGGCTCTGTAGAGCGTGTCGTCGAGCAGTTGCAGATTGGTGGCCGCGCTACGCTCGGGATCCAAGGCGATAACGCCGACGCTGGCGGATATATAGATAGGCTCGTCGGCATTAGCCAACGGCATTTCAGCCAAACGGGTATGAAGCCTTTGAGCAACTTTTTCCGCTTCAACCAAATCGGTATTGGGCAATAAAAATACAAACTCCTCTCCGCCCCAGCGGCCGATCACGTCGGTCGCTCGAAATACTTCTCGACACAAGTTGGCGAAATTGCACAGGGCTTCGTCGCCCACATAGTGACCAAATTGATCGTTGACGCGCTTGAAAAAATCCAGATCCGCCATCATCAGGCTGGCCTGGGGCGCACCGCGCTGAACCAGCGCGATATGCTGGTTAAGGCGTTCATCGAAGGCGCGCCGGTTGGCGAGACCGGTCAGCTCATCGGTGGCGGCCTGTTTGGCGAGTGCGCTCCGCGCCTGCTCCAACTCTTCCAGCATCTCCGCCTGGCGGATATTGGCGTGCACCAACTCCAGTTGCAGCATCACCTGGCGCGCCAATGTAGACAGCACCTCGGTTTGCTCTTTCGTCAGCTGGCGCGGCTTGTAATCCAGCACGCAAAAGGTTCCTAAGGGGTAACCATCACTGGTTTCCAAAAGAGCGCCGGCATAAAAACGTACGTGGGGCTTGCCAGTGACTAGGGGGTTATCGGCAAAGCGCGGGTCTTTAAGGGTATCGGGCACGACAAAAAAATCTTTCTGCAAAATCGCGTGGGCACAAATGG
>CAZKCY010000150.1:0-3268 GCA_964551155.1 uncultured Marinimicrobium sp.
CGGCGAACCCCGTCCGGCCGAAGCTCGGGAAGACACCACCGCCACCTCCGGCCACGGCGCGTGCCGCGGTGGTTCTTTCTCCGAAACTATGAACTGCAGCGGCATTATCGGTTTTGGCGCCACCAGCGACTGCTTCAGCGGCAGCTGCACCAGCGGTAGCGGCACCACCAGTAGCACCACCACTGGTACTGGTGGCAGCACTGGCGGTACTACCGGCGGAACCACGTCCAGCCAATGCAACTGGTACGGCACTATGTACCCGAGCTGCCAGAATCAAACCAGCGGCTGGGGCTGGGAAAACAACCAGAGCTGTATTGGCGCCGAGACCTGCGCCAATCAGTAAATACAACTGCTTGGATCAGGCTCAGAGCAAGACACCGGTTTTGAATTAAACCGGTGCTTCAAACCCAAAAAAGGCGCGGATAACTCCGCGCCTTTTTGGTTTCTCAGTTGGCAAACAAACTTTAATAGTTTCAGTTGCCCTGAATAAGCTATTTGTACTGCGCGATACGAGCGAACTCATCAAAATAGGTAGGAAAGGTCTTGGAGGTACAACCGGGGTCGTTAATGACGATCTCCGCGTCGCCAAAACTCGCCAGTGAAAAACACATCGCCATGCGATGATCGTTGTAGGTATCAATGGCTGCCGACTGAATTCCGGCGGGCGGTTCTATGACTATATAGTCTTCGCCTTCCTCAACCTTAGCGCCCACTTTGCGCAGCTCAGTCGCCATGGCACTCAAGCGATCAGTCTCTTTGACCCGCCAGTTGTAGATGTTGCGAATTCTAGTGCTGCCTTTGGCAAACAGCGCCGTAGTGGCAATGGTCATGGCGGCATCGGGGATGTGGTTCAAATCCACATCCACGCCCTTCAAAGTGCCGGTACCTTCGACTTCAATCCAGTAATCGCTGTAGGTTACCCGGGCGCCCATCTGCTGTAGCACTTTGGCGAAATCGGCGTCACCTTGAATGCTGGCACTGCCGGTACCGTGCACGCGCACCGGGCCTTTGCCGATGGCGGCCGCGGCCAGAAAGTAGGAAGCAGAGGAGGCATCGCCCTCGACCATTATTTCGCCCGGCGACTGGTAAACCTGACCACCCCGGATGTCAAAGGAGCGGTACTGATTATTGGTCACCGCCACGCCGAATTTGCTCATGGTATCCAGAGTGATATCGATATAGGGCTTGGACACCAATTCGCCATCGACCTCAATGGTGGTGTCGCCTTCGAACAAGGGCGCGATCATCAAGAGCGCGGTCAAATACTGGCTGGAGATGTTGCCCTTAATGCTGACCTTTCCGCCCACAATCGGCCGGCCCTGAATCAGCAGAGGAGGGAAGCCGGGGTCTCTCTGGTAGTGAATCTCAGCACCCAGTTGGGCCAGAGCGTCCACCAGATCGCCAATGGGACGCTCGTACATTCTGGGCTCGCCGGTAATGGTGAACTCGCCCCGGCTGGCCGCCAGAGCGGCGGTCAGTGGGCGCACGGCGGTACCGGCGTTGCCGAGATAAAGGTTTTGCGGCCGGCTTGCCTGAAACACGCCGCCCAAGCCGATAAGAGTGCAGCTGCGCCGGTCTTCGGACAACTTCAGTTCGACGCCCAGCAGCTCCAGCGCCTTGAGCATATAAGATACATCGTCGCTGTCGAGCAGGTTGGTAATGCGGGTCTCACCCCTGGCCAAAGCCGCCAGCAGCAGAATGCGATTGGAAAGGCTTTTGGAGCCGGGCAGTTGCACTTCGCCGCTAACGGCTTGAAGAGGCTTGAGGGTCAGGGTTTTCATCGAATCTGGGCCATGGTTTGGAAAAGTCGCTATGTTAATGGTTATTTCCGCTAAGCCCAAGAAACCGACGCAATAATCTTCCTTAGCGTAACAGCGTCTGGCCTGAGAATTCACAACTCCTGATGCATTGCTACAGATCCTCGGGCTGGCAACGCAACTGCTCCCAGGTTTGTAGCATCTGTTTCTTCGCCAGCCCCCAGCGGTAGCCGCCCAAGGCGCCACTTTTCTGAATGACTCTGTGGCAGGGAATCAGCATCGCAAGGGGGTTGGCGCCAATGGCATTACCTACCGCTCTCGAGGCTGTTGGACAACCTATTGCATTGGCAACTTGGGCGTAATTCGCCAACTTCACTGGGGGAATTCTCAGTAGGGCTCGCCAGACCGCCACCTGAAAATTGGTGCCCACCACATGCAACGAAAGCGGCCCCCGCTGCCAATCGGCTTGCTCACTAAACAGCGCATCGATTACATAAGTGGTGGATTCGTCGCTTCTTTCCAGCTTTGCCTTGGGCCAGTCTTTGCGCAACTCAGCGAGCGCCTGGTCTATACCGCGGTAATCCAAAAACTCGATTCGGCAAATGCCACGCTGGGTAAGCGCTACAAACATCTTACCCAGGGGGGTGGCATGAACCCCATATTCGATATCAACGCCTTGGCCTTTGGTCTTGTACTCGCCGGGGGTAACCGCTTCCAGAGTTACAAAATGATCGTGCAGGCGCGAACTGCCGCTTAAGCCGATGCTGTGGGAGACCTCCACCAATGAGTGCGCATCTTCCAGCATCCGCTTGCCGCGCTCCAGGGTTAGTGCTTGCATAAAGCGTTTTGGGGTAGTCCCGGACCATCGACAAAACAGTCGCTGAAAATGAAACGGACTGAGATGAACATGAGCGGCGACTTCTTCGAGCGATGGCTGCCGAACCAGCTGCTCCGCCATGTAGGTCATAGCCTTTTCAATACGGCTATAGTCGACATTGCTCGAGCCTTTACACGCGACCATTTGACACGCCACCACCAAGACCCCTTGTTTCAAGTTAGCGGGCACTATGTTTCTGCAGAGCGAATCATAAAAGATCCTTCGCTTCTCGCCGACCCGAATCTTGCTGACTTGTGTCTATCAATGGCTCTCAAGCTTAAGGCGAGGGGCGCGGCGCCTGCCAGGCATGCCAGTAGCGCTGCCAACGTTTTTTCAGCGCCTTGGGTTTTTCCGCGTGGAGGCGCTGGCCGATTTCCCAGGCCTGCCCGCGCAGCTGCTGCCGTTCAATCTGAATTATATTTTGCAGGCTTTTTCTGACCCGATTCCCCGCCAGTCGGTCGCCCTCAGATTCCAGCAAAGCCTCGAGCAGTGCCAGATCGTGATCGTTTCCCAAAATATCCGCCAGCTTCTTAGCCTCCTTTCGCCAGGCCTTGTGGACTCGCGGCCAGAGCGGGCGCAACAACTTGGCGTGATGAAGATGGTATTTGACCCGTTTACGCCACTCGTGAAAGTC
>CAZKCY010000150.1:3303-6293 GCA_964551155.1 uncultured Marinimicrobium sp.
AACCCATCGGCGTCCAGACACCACCCGCCAACTTGCCGGCGCGCCTTTTTCAGAGTTTGCCGAGCCTCGGCCAGCAGCGCCTCGGGATCCTGTTCAATGGCGGCGGTGTCTCGTCTTTTGCGCAACTCACCCAATAAGGAGTCAAAGGTGGCGCGATCGGCGTCTTCGAGCCCTGCCAGCAGGCGCTCGAGAGCTTCCACCATGGATTGCTGATCCCGTATACCGGCGAGATTTCGGGCAATATCCCGAAAGCGCACATTCTCCCGTTTATAGTCTTTCCCCAGCGCCGGCCGCACCAGTCGTACCAGCGCGCGCAGCTTCTTGCAGCGTTTGCGCACCTGGTGAATGGTTTCGTGATGACTGAGCTGGGGATCGTCGATTTCGTTGATGGCCTTGTCGATCTGTACGCGGCCTATGCGACGGATGCTCTGCGGTACCGTCTCTTCAGGTTTCAGCTTGTAGCTCATGGCGTAGCGGCCTCCTCGAAGGTTTCTGCTCGCGCATTTGCGGGGCTAGGTCCCGGCTACCAAGCGGGGACCTAAGAGCGCCAAGTCATTTCGGCCCGAAGAACAACCAGAGAATAAACCCGAGCAGGGGCAACACAATCAATACCACTACCCAGATGACTTTGGTGCCGGTGTCGGCCTTGCTGTCAAGCGTTTTGACGATCGCATAGATAATGCAGATCAGGAGTATAAACCCCAGTATGCCGCCTACTTCCAAACTCATAGCCTTCTCTCCCTTGGTTGAAGTGTTCTAATCAGTCTAGCAGACAGCGGAACAACTATCGGCGCAGCCCGGCTAAAGCTCGACCGGCAGGCGATTTGGCCGAGCTAAACTCGGGCTGGTTGACCGCAGGCTTGGTTGGCGGGCACGGCGACGTCCATCATTTTTGGGTTGGGCAGCTTCAGGCCGTTCATCAGTTGAACATACTCCTCGACATGCTTTACTTGCAGGCGCGGATTGTGAGCTTTTTCTTCGTCAATGGTGCTCCGGGTCCAGCCTTTGTAGTCGTGGGCCGGGTATACCCAGGTGTCGCCCGGCAGTGCGAGCAGCTTGTCGAACAGGCTGTGATACTGCTGAGCGGCGTCGCCCTGCTGAAAGTCGGTACGGCCCGAGCCGCGAATCAACAAGGTATCGCCGCTGAACAGGTAAATCTGCTCTCCCTCTTCCACCACAAAGCTGTAGGAATCGTCGGTGTGCCCCGGGGTATGCAAGGTCAGGATGCGCAATGAACCCACCGGCACTATGTCACCGTCCGAAAAAGTACCGCTGGCGCATCTGGAATTGGACTGAGCGCCGATCATGGTGTCGCAGCCGGTACGATCGCGCAATTCGCCCAGCGCGGTTATGTGGTCGGCGTGGGTGTGGGTATCCAGAGCGAGTTTCAAGGTTAAACCCAGCTCCTGAAGCAGCGTTACATAGCTGTCCAGCCGCTCAATAACCGGGTCGATCAGAACCGCTTCCCGGCTTTGCTCATCGGCCAGCAAATAAGTGTAGGTGCTGGAAGTATGATCGAATAACTGTCGAAAGATCATGGTATCGTCCTCAAGAAAAAAGTGTGAATAAGCTGCCCAGCGCTACCGCCATCAAACTGAAGGCAAACCCTTGTTGTAACCGGGCGCCGTCGATTTTATGGCTCACCAGCTGCCCCAAAACCATGCCCGCAATTCCGCCGACGGCAAGCCAGATCAAAAGACCTGTATCGACGCTGGCCGGGCTTAACCAAAGGTGACTGACAAATCCGGAGCCGCTAATCAGGGTGATGATCACCAGCGAGGTGGCAACCGCCTGAGCCATAGCCACCTGGCTCAGTGCCAACAGCAGGGGCACAATCAAAAAGCCGCCGCCAACTCCAAACAAACCAGAAAGCAAGCCCACCGAAATACCGCCTACCAGTAACCCGCTAATACAGGGCAAGCGCAATTCAAACTGACCTTTGGGACTCAAACGACAAAGGCTGGTAGGCGCCTCGGCGCCAAAGCCGGTATTGGCGCGCAAAATTCGGGCATTGGCCGGATTTCGGCGCGCCCCCAGCCACATGCGCGCGGCGATGATCAACGCCAGCACATTAAAGCCAAGCAGGAGCCAGAGCTCCGGCAGCTGATTGCCCAGCCATTTGCCCAGGGGCGCAACAAGCGAGCCCCCCGCAGCTAGCAGTATGGCCGGCCACCAGAGCACCAGGCGCTGGCTGCCGTTGCGAATACTGCCGTAAAGCGCACTTACGGCCACCGCGCCCAAGGCCAGGCCAATGGCATCGGCCATTGGCAGCCCCATCAGCAAAATAAGCAGCGGGACCGCGAACACCGAGCCGCCGGCGCCGGTCAGGCCCAACACCAGGCCAATTAACACGCCCACCAGCAATCCCATGTCAGCCTCGGTTCCAGGGCATGCGTGCCAACAGCATGCCCATGGCGCAGGTGTCGGTAATGCCGGCGAACGTCAGGCCCGCGCCGACAAAACCGGCCAAGGCGTAAAAACCCGGGTGCAGCAATGCGCCGAGCAGAACCCCCAGCACCACCAAAGAGCCTGCCGCTATGCGAACCTGGCGTTCAAGCGAAATGACCTTACCGGCGCCGGTTTCAAGCGGCACGCGGCACTGGCGCAGGGCATTGACGCCGCCCTCGACTACCAACAAGTTGCAATCAATGGCACCGGCCAATTGGCGGGCGGCGGTTTCGGCACGTTTGCCGCTTTGGCACAGCAAGTAGAGGTTTTTAACTTCACCTTCGCGCTGCTTTAATGCCTGGTTGAGCTTTTCCGCGCTCAACTCATGCAGGGGAATGTGAATACTGCCGGGCACCGATTCGCTGGCTACTTCGGCAGCGGTGCGCACGTCCAATACGCAGTCATGGCCTTGGGTGGATTCCATATTGCGGGCGGGAACCGTTTCGTAAATCATACTGTTGCTCCACTGGCGTCCAATTCGGGACAATAAATAGATTGCAAGACTTCGATAATCCGCTTGGCGGCATTGCCGTTGAGCTGGT
>CAZKCY010000151.1:0-367 GCA_964551155.1 uncultured Marinimicrobium sp.
CGGGAGGATTCTTCCGGAAGCCCGCAATCCCATCAACCGACTGCTGGTAGCCGGCTATCGACCCCTGTTGCGGGGCGTGTTGCGGTTTCCCAAAACCGTGTTGCTGCTGGCATTGGTGGTTATGGTGGTTGGGCTCTGGCCGGCCCAGAAGCTGGGCACCGAGTTTATGCCGCCGCTGGATGAAGGCGATTTGATGTATATGCCCACCACCTACGCCGGAGTCTCGATCGGCGAGGCCCGGCAGATTCTGCAGCAGACCGACAAACTGATCAAAACCCTGCCGGAAGTGAAAACCGTGTTCGGCAAAATCGGCCGCGCCGACACCGCCACCGACCCGGCGCCGCTGACCATGATCGAAACGGTGATC
>CAZKCY010000151.1:377-6230 GCA_964551155.1 uncultured Marinimicrobium sp.
CGAAAAGAACTGGACAGCCTGATCGACTTTCCCGGGCTCTCCAATGCCTGGGTCATGCCCATCAAAACCCGCATCGATATGCTCGCCACCGGCATTAAAACCCCGGTGGGCATCAAAGTGGCGGGGCCGGATTTGAAGGTGATCGAAACCATTGGCCGGCAACTGGAAGATTTGGTGGCCGAAGTACCGGGCGCCAGTTCGGTATACGCCGAACGGGTCGCCGGTGGACGCTACATCAAGGTGGATATTGAGCGAGAAAAGGCGGCGCGCTACGGCATGAACATCGCCGACGTCCAGGCGGTGATGCGCACTGCCGTCGGCGGCATGAACATTACCGAAACCGTCGAAGGCCAGGAACGCTACCCGGTCAACCTGCGCTACCCGCAACATTACCGGGATTCAGTTGAAGCCTTGCGCGACTTGCCGATAATAACGCCGGAGGGCGCGAGCATAAGCCTTGGAGACGTTGCCCGAGTATTCGTTGAAGACGGCCCGCCCGTGATCAAAAGCGAAAACGCGCGTTTAAATGGCTGGGTGTATGTGGATATTGAAGGCCGCGACCTGGGCTCCTTTGTCGAAGCCGCCCGGCTCCATGTGCAGCAGAATCTGGAACTGCCGGCTGGCTATTCCCTGCGCTGGGCCGGCCAGTACGAATATCTGGAACGGGCCAAGGAGCGCCTGAGCCTGGTGTTGCCGTTGACCCTGGCGATCATAGTGTTTTTGCTGTATCTGAATTTCCGCCGTTTCGCGGAAGTGCTGATGATTCTGGTAACCCTGCCCTTCGGCCTGCTGGGTGGTGTCTGGCTGCTGCTGGCTCTGGGCTACGATCTGTCGGTGGCGGTGGCCATGGGCTTTATCGCCCTGGCGGGGGTGGCGGTGGAAATCGGCGTATTGATGCTGGTGTATCTGAATCTCGAACACAAAGAGATGCTCGAGCGCTGCCAGAGCGAGGGGCGCCCGGTGGCGCGCGAAGATCTCAGGGAGGCAGTGATGCAAGGCGCCGGCCTGCGCCTGCGCCCGATTGTTATGACCGCCATCACCCTGTTCGCCGGCCTGCTGCCGATCATGCTCGGCGGCGGCGCCGGTTCAGACATAATGCAGCGCATAGCCGCACCCATGGTGGGCGGGGTTTTCTCTACTCTGATGTTAACCTTGCTGGTGCTGCCGGCAGTGTATTTTTTGTGGCGCAGCCGCACAGCGAACCCCCAGTAGAGCAGTTCCCTGTGGGGCTTGCTTTACCCTAAGCCGGCGCGAATCCGGGCGCGGCTCTCAAGCGGGAGCCGCTGCTTCGAACTTCGGCTGCGGAGCTGAGATTCTTGGGCGGCTCCAGAGAACAGGCGAGCTGAAAATAGCTGACTTTCTGGCTCAATTGTTCGGCCAGTTGCGACAGCTCCCGGCTGGAAGATGCCACCTGGTTTGAGCCCGCCGAGGACGCCATGGTGGCCTCGCTGATGCGGTTGATGTTCTGACTCACATCTTCCGCCACCTGGCTCTGCTCCTCGGCGGCGCTGGCAATCTGGGTGTTCATATCGGTGATTTGCAGCACTTCCCGGGCGATGCTTTGCAGCGCCAACTCCGAGGAGCGGGTTTGCTCGACGGTGTCCTGGGCCATCTTGCGGCTGGTCAGCATTACTTCGGCCGCGCTACTGGAGCCCTCCTGCAGTGTGCCGATCATGGCGCTGATTTCGCGCGTGGATTGCTGGGTGCGATTGGCGAGCGAGCGCACTTCATCGGCCACCACCGCGAAGCCCCGGCCGTGCTCACCGGCGCGGGCGGCCTCAATGGCGGCATTCAAGGCCAACAGGTTGGTCTGCTCGGCTATGGCATTGATCACTTCGATGATTTTTTCAATATCGCCACTCTGCTCAGATACTGCCTGCACCCTTTGAGTGGCGTCTTCTAGGGTTTCCGCCAGTGTCTGAATCGCCGCGGCGGTACTCTGCACCGTCCGGTTGCCGGTATCCACTTCCTGATCGGCTTTTTGCGTAGCGGTCGCGGCGCTGCCAGCGTTGCGGGATACTTCAGATACCGACGCGGTCATCTGATTGATGGCGGTAGCCATTTGTTCGATTTCCGCAGACTGACGCTGGATCTGCACATTGTTGTCGTCCGAGGTACTGCTCAGCTCTTCCGAGGCCTGACTCAAATGCTCGGCGGCGCCGCGAACCTCTTGAATGATGCCAGCAAGTCGATCGGCCATCTGATTGACTTGCCCCATCACGCTCTTGGGGTAGCGAGTTTCGTGATAGACCGACAACTGACCCCCGGCCAGCTTTGCCACAGCTTCGGAAACCTGATGCGGCTCGGCGCCCAAGGTGGATTTGATATTGCGAATGATCAGCAGCGAAACCACTACAGAGGCGACCACCGCCAAGCCGGCAAACAACACCATGGCCATGCCAAAACCACTGGCGATTTCCTGCACCCGAGCGACGTCGGCTCTGATCGCCGCCTCCTGGTAGTCGATAAAGGCGTTCACCCTTGCCAGCCACTCGGTGTAGGCGGGCGACACTTGAGTTAGCAAAAATTGCCGGGCAGCTTCTGTATCGCCAGCCTGGCGCAGATCGATAAGCTCTTCGGTTAATGCGTTGGTGGTCACCTCGATTGCCTTGATGCGCTGCAACAGCTGCTGCTCCTGCTGAGACACCTTTAGCTCGGAAAACAGCTGGTCCATGGGGCCGGCAGAGTCCTGGTAAAAATTGTCCAACCGCTCAACTTCCTTAAGGTGACCCGCCAACTCGCTCGGACTGTCGACCAAAACCGCGTCGCGAATCGCAATCGCACGATCGTGAACACTGCCGCGAAAATTGATCGCATAACGCTGTTTTTGAGTCGCGCCTTCGTTGACGTCAGTCAGGGTCGAGTCGATAACCCCCACTCGCTGGATACCGAGCAAGGTAACCAGAATCAACAACAATAAAATCAGACCGAATCCCAGACCGAGGCGCTGGGCAATTGAGAGGGGCTTAGACATAAGGGCATACTCTTGGCGTTGAAAACCGGACCCAAAAGCCGGTTTTGTTATTTCAAATAGGATCGCTACGCCCATTTATACGAGTTGAAAAACGCGTCAGATCAGACCGTTTTTAGACCTTTTGTTTCAGCTTTTGTGAATTGATATACCCCTGCGTTCAAATTTCAAACAAACTTGTCGCGAAACATAAAATAGACTGCCCCCACCAGACAAAGTCCGGCCCAGAGATAATCCAGCTTCAAAGGCTCTTTTAAATACATTACCGAGAAGGGCACGAATACCGATAAAGTAATGACCTCCTGAATAATTTTCAGTTGACCTATGCTCAATACCGTATAGCCGATTCGGTTGGCCGGCACCTGAAATAGATACTCGATCAAAGCAATGCCCCAGCTGACAAAAGCGGCAATGATCCAGGGTTTGTTGTTGAGTTCCTTTAAGTGGGCGTACCAGGCGAAGGTCATAAAAACATTGCTGAACACCAACAAGACTATCGAAATCAGAATGGGCTGCATGAAGAACCTGTCGATCTGCTAAAAGGGGCGAAAACTGCGACTATAAACGGCTTGGCGAGGGTTGGGAAAATGTTGTTAAGCAACTTCCGGACGCCGTAGCTAGCGCTATTGGAGCTGCCGCCAAAGCGTGCGAGTATTACCCAAGTCGCCCCGCTGTGCTATATTCAAGCCTCCTGAAGAGGCGCGTTAAACCCATAACAACAAGATTGCCGCAACCGGCGTGGACGCTTTACCAATGAAAGACGACAGGCCCACCTCCTTCGACATTGCTTATCGGGCGGGAGTATCCCAGTCCACAGTCTCGCGCGCATTGCGCGACAGTCCTTTGGTGAATGAAGAAACCCGCCAGCGGATTCAGGCGATTGCTCAGGAGCTGAACTACAAGATCGACCGGCACGCCAGCAGCCTGCGCTCTAAGCACACCAGCACCATAGCCCTGCTGCTGTGTGAAGAAAGCGGTGCCGGCGATTCGTTGATCAACCCATTTTTCCTGGCGATGCTGGGCAGTATTACCCGCGCCTGCGCCGATCGCGGCTATGACCTACTGGTGTCTTTTCAGCAGATGAGCGCCGACTGGCACGCCGATTTTGAAGGTAACAATCGAGCCGATGGCATTATTTTTCTAGGCTACGGCGATTACGTCACCTATGTGGAAAAGCTGATTCGCCTGAATGAAACCGGCGCTCACTATATTACCTGGGGCCCAGTTCTTCCGGGGCAGCCGGGCATGTCGATTGGCTGCGACAACTATTCCGGCGCCTATCAGGTCACCCGTCACCTAATTGATCTGGGTCACAAGCGCATTGCTTTCGTGGGCGACAAATCAGAACACGCGCCCGAGTTCAGTCGCCGCTACGAAGGTTACAGCCAGGCCCTTAAAGACGCGAATTTGCCGGTGGAACCCGAGCTTCAAGTAGAGGCAAGCTCTTCGGAAACCGATGGTTCCCTAGGGGTTCAGGTTTTGAAACAACGCGGCATGACATTCGATGCTCTGTTCGGCGCCAGCGACTTAATTGCCATTGGCGCGATTCAGGCGCTGGAAGCCGAAGGCTTAGTGGTTCCGGAGGATGTGGCCGTAGTAGGCTTCGACGATATACCCACCGCCGCTTACACTCACCCACCGCTAACAACAGTGCAGCAAAATACCCGACTCGCCGGGCAGTTGCTGGTGGACAACCTGCTGTTGATGATTGACGGGGAACAACCCGAGTCCTTTCTCTTGCCCACCGAGCTGATTGTGCGCGGCTCTTGCGGTGCTAAAACACCATCAAAAACCGGCGGAAAGAAAAACCGATAAGTTTTTCATCTCGCCGGCTTTCCCAAGGCGCTTTTGCTCAGCGCTGCTGTAAGGCGTTCAGTCGCTCGGTCAGGTCGGTATTGTTTACCGGGCCATCGAACATAAGAACGCGAAGACCGTTGGCCGGCACACTCAAGCTCAAGCTGCCTTGGGTGTCGGCCACGGAAAAACGCTCGCCGGTGAACGCATCCTGCCAAGTTCCACTGTTGAGCCAGCGGTCCACGTTGATCAAGCTTGCTTCGGACCCTTTGTTCAGAAGCACCAGGGCCGTTTGTGCCTGGTCTGCATCCTGGTACACCCGCAAAAAAGACGCTTGATGACCCTTCAATTCCAGATTCACCTGCAGCCCTTTCTGCAGCGCCACGGATTCCTGGCGCAGTTTTGCCACTTTGCTCAAAGATTCGGCGACCGGGTGCTGGCGCGCTTCGGCTATACGCTGTTCGCCGAAATAGTTTCGGTTGCCTTCGTGTTCTTTAGTGCCGGGCATAAAACCGATTTCCGAGCCGTAATAGATCGACGGAATACCGCGCGAGGTAAACAGCCAGTTGTTGGCGTTGATAAAGCCCCGGTTGTCCGCATTCATCCGGCGAATATCGTGGTTCTCGTAAAAGGTCACCAGTTCGTAGGGGTTGTGATAGGGACTGTTTTCCAAATACAGGTAATCCACTATCTCGCCGTAGTCGCTGTCCGGGTTTTCAAATACTTGGGTAAGGCTGGCCTGGGCGGGAAAATCCAGCAGGCTAACCCCGCCGTGTTCCGGCCGGGTGTGTTCGGCCAAAAATTCCACGTCCCAGGTATAGCTCTCGCCGAACATGAAAAAGTCCGGGTGTTCAACGCGGATCCGACGAGTGAACTCGGCCCAAAACTCATGAGGCTTGTGGCGCAAAGTATCTATACGAAACGCCGCCGCGCCCTGGTCGATCCACTGTAGGTAGGCATTTACCACATAGTCCATAACCCGTGGATTGTCGGCATCGAACTTACCCAGCTGCGCCAAATCCTTTTCCCGCTCATAGAAACTGTGCAAGTGGTTGTCTGGATCGAGCTGCTCCGGCTCGAGGTTCTCA
>CAZKCY010000152.1:0-4035 GCA_964551155.1 uncultured Marinimicrobium sp.
GGAGCTGCCGATGAGGGCTGAAGAGCTCTTGGAGCGCGGCATATTGCTTTATGGTTAAAAAGACCATAAGCTATAGATGATTTACTTTGGGCATTTTAATAAAAACTAATTAGGTGATGCTTATGCATAAGTTTTTCATTCAGAGTCTGATGACCAGTACTATACTGGCGCTGGCGGCTTGTGGTGGTGGCTCCGGGGGCGACACCGGCTCATCCAGCTCGTCGGTCAGTTCGAGCAGCTCGAGCGCTTCTTCCAGCTCGTCCAGCAGCGTCGCGGCTGGGCCGTTCAGTATCGAGCCAGACTTCAATCTCTATGACCTCGCAGAGTTCCCGGTCGGCGTTGCGGTTTCCGCGGCCAACGAGAACTACAGCATTTTCAACGATAGCAATGTGCATGATGATGCTGCTCTGCGCAGAGAGCTGATCCCCCAACACTTCAGCCAGCTGACTGCCGGCAATATCATGAAGATGAGCTACTTGCATGACGACGAAGGTGTGTTCACATTCGCCGATGCGGACGAGCTGGTGGGCTTTGCCGAAACCAATGGCATGACCGTACACGGCCATGCGTTGTTCTGGCACCCCGACTATCAAATTCCCAATTGGGCCAGCGCCGCCGCCAGCGCTGATACCAGCGCGGCTGAGTGGGAAAATCTACTGACCAATCATGTAAAGGGCATTGTCGAACACTTCGATACTGAATTTCCTGGCGTGGTGGTAAGTTGGGACGTGGTCAACGAAGCAATAGATGCCAGCACCTCGGACGACTGGCGCCATTCGATTTTCTACGACGCCTTCCCTGCGCCCGCCGCTGGTGAGATTCCCGATTATATCCGCGTGGCCTTTCAGGCCGCTCGCGATCACGCCCATCCCGATGTGGATCTTTACTACAACGATTACGACAATACCGCGAATACCGACCGGCTAAACAAAACTTTGGTGATCGCTGAAGCGTTAGCCGCGGATGGCCTTATTGATGGAATCGGTTTCCAGATGCACGTCTATATGGATTATCCGAGCATCGACAATTTCCGAAATGCCTTTCAGCAAGTCGTAGATTTGGGGCTAAAGGTTAAAATCACCGAATTGGACGTTTCCGTTGTAAATCCTTACGGCAGCGGCACTCCGCCACCTCAGCCAGAGTATGACGAGGAACTGGCTGGCGACCAAAAACTCCGTTTCTGCCAAATCGCCGAGGTTTACATGGAGGTCACGGCTGAGAAGCCCGAACTTCGCGGTGGTATAACCGTCTGGGGTTTGACGGACGATGAAAGCTGGTTGATGAATCAGTTCAACAACAATATCGATGGAGCGAATTACGACGATGTCTGGCCACTGCTGTTTAATGCTGATTTGTCTGCTAAGCCTGCACTGCAAGGTGTGGCTGACGCGCTCCGGGGTATTGCCTGCACCAGGAGTTGGGAGTGAGGTGATTTCCCGATCTTGATAAGGGGATTCGCAAGCGAAAAGAGCGACTGTAAAGTCGCTCTTTTCGCTTGAACAGTTGATAAAAAACCGGCCACGTTGCGGTGGCCGGTTTTTTTATTGCTCCCAAACGGAGCTTGGTCTGTGAAGCTAAGGTTTACTCGGTAGCTGCAGCGGTCGCATCGTCAGTTACCGTTTCGGCGCCGGCTTCGAAGTTAAGCTCGGTTTCGGTATTGGCAACCACAGCGACAGTCGCGGGTCCAACGAAGGTCAGAGTGTCATCAGCTTCGGGATCGTCGTTGGTGGCGCCGCAGGTATTAGCCACTGTGTAGTCGCCTTCGGTAAGGAAGCCCACTTCGTAGCGGTAGGCGTCGTCTTCGAAGTTAACAAATGCACTGATCAATGGGTCATTTTCGCCGCCGCTAACATCGGCCAGGGTGGCATCAGCGCCGCTGTACACATAGACCGCGCCAGTGCTGACATCGGGGTTGGCACACTGTTCGCTGACCAGAGTTTCATTGACGGTACCGGCGATGCTGCCCACCACTACGTTGTTGACCAAGCGCAGGGCCGGCTTAAGGATCGCGCCGCCAACGGCCATGTCGCCGCCGGGAGGTCCGGGCAGAGTGACCGATTTGCGCAGGTCGAAATCGATGGTGAAGTCCACTTCGGCGCCGGCGCCCACGGTAAAACCGCTAACCAGCTTCAGGCCGGTTTGAGCGCCGCTCGGAACCCAAAGCTCGATCATGTCGCCGTTGATCTCGATGTAGGAGTCGAGCACGCCGTCATTTTCGGCATTTACGTGTAGACGAATCCACTCGTAATCGCCCGCGGGCAGAGTCTCATCGCTGAGCAGGGGTTTAGAAGCCGTGCCCTGAAGGTTCAGCAGATCGATGCTTTTGGGTTCATCGAAAATGAATTCAATCACTTCGCCATCGGCGGGCTGGATTGAAACGCCGGCAAATTCCACGACGACTTCGTTGGCGCTGTCCACGGGGGCGTCAGTGATCGCCAGGCTGAAGCTGCCGGAGTCGCCTCCGGTGCTGGCGGTATCACTGCTGCTACCGCCGCAGGCCACCAGAGTTGCGAAAGAACTGGCCAGAAGAAAATGAATGGAGTGTTTTGGAAATAGTTTCATAGCTAACCTCGTAGTCTTTCGGGATCTGTATTCCGGCTGAATAGATGCCGCAGTTCCGTTCAGTGTTAAAAACGTTAATAAATAGGAAAGAGTTAGTGGTACGCAAATCCGTCTTCAATCTCCATAATTGACACTATAGTCCCAAAAAAAGATTTGTAAATAGCAGATTTGCCATTCCATTAAATATTTTTGACGCTATAATCCCATTTATGAGCGATAAAACTGAAAAGGCCCTCCATAGGGCCATTTACAAAATGCTGCGACCTCTGGTGCGTCTACTGATGCGTCATGGCGTTTCATATCGCTCTTTTGCCGATTTAGCCCGGCATGCTTACGTCGATGCGGCGCGAGCCGATTTCCCCTTGCCCGGCCGTAAGCAGAGCAATGCCCGCACGGCGGTGCTCACCGGTATTAACCGCAAGGACATTGCCAAGCTGGATAGTCGGCCTCACCCTCTGTCGGACGCGCCTAATGGCAACGCCAACCCTGCCGCTAAAGTGATTACCGGTTGGATCAACAACTTCCGCTACCACAATGCCACCGGCCAGCCTGCGAAACTGCCCCTGGACCGCGAGGATTCTGGACCCAGCTTCACCGAACTGGTGCGCGAATACAGCAGCGACGTGCCGGTGCGCGCCTTGCTGGATGAGCTGGTGCGCATTGAAGCAGTGGCGCGCTGCGACGATCAAGTTAAGTTGCTGGCGACCGGTTATATACCGGTGCAGGACATGGCCGAAAATATGCGCATTTTTGGGACGGCGGCCGCGGATCTGATTCGCACCATGGATCACAATATTAGTGGCGAAAAACCGGGTCCTTTTATTCAGCGCACTGTCTCCTACCAGATTCCGCCGGAGCTTTTGTTGCGGGTGCGCGATCGGGCCAGCCGAGAGGGCGAGCGCTTTTTGCTGCAAATTAACGACTGGCTGGCTCAGTACGAGTCGGAACTATCGGGTGGGGAAGGGCACTCAGACGCCGAAGTTTCTGAAAGCCCCAGAGTAAGAGCCGGCGTGGGCATCTATTATTTTGAACAGCAGGCTCACGAAGCCGACCCGCAATTGGCCCCCTCTGAGCAAGCGGAGCCGAACAAAGGCGAGGGCACCCAGGCAACCCCGAGTGGTACCCCCAATGCAACTGAAGGTGAGTGAATCATGAAGCATCTGTTTTCCCCTGGGCGAATCAGCAACACTGTCTTTCTGGTCGGCCTGGGCCTGCTCGTTGGTTGTTCTGGCGGCGGAGATCTGGCGGGCATTGAGGGCACCGGCAGTCCCACGACCACCGAAAGTATCGGCAGCGTAACAGCCTACAGCAGCGTGATCGTCAATGGCGTGCGCTACGACATCAGCTCGGCCGACATCGAAATCAACGGCGAAGCCGGTGGTTTTGAGGAAGATATTCACCTGGGTATGGTGGTTCAGATCGAAGCACAGCTCGATGCCGAAGGCCGGGAGGGCGAGGCTCAAAAAGTCGTCT
>CAZKCY010000152.1:4045-6209 GCA_964551155.1 uncultured Marinimicrobium sp.
CGGCGTGATTGATGAGATCAGCCTGTTGGATATCGCTCGCAAGCGGTTGATTGTCTTGGGGCAGAAGGTCGATGTGGCGGACGATATAGTGTTCGCCAATCTGAGTTTCGATACTTTGAGCCCTGGCACCGCCGTGGAGGTCAGTGGCTTTACCGATGCCGAAGGTCGTTTGGTGGCGTCTCGTCTGTCTCGCGCGGAGACTGCAGAAATTGATCTGGAGGGCCAAATCGCCAGCCTGGATCGAGATCAGCAGCGCTTTACTCTGGGCGCCTTGGTCGTGGATTACACCAATGCTGTCTTGGTCGGCGGCGCGCGCGATGACTTGCGGGTCGGTGGCTTGGTGGAAATTAAAGGTGGCGAGCGCGACTTGGAGGGAGTTCTGGCTCCCCAGGAGATTCACCTCGAAGTTGAGCAAACCCCTACCGCTGGGCGATTGTTGTCACTCGAAGGGGTAGTGGGACAGTTCAACGGTATCCATGACTTCCGCCTTCGGAATCTGCCCATGGATGCCTCGACCGCCGAAATTACCGGCGGCACCTCGGCTGATATTGGCTCGGGCGTGCATTTGGCAGTAGAGGGCAAACTGCAAGACGGTGTCCTGCAGGTCGAACAGCTGCGCCTGCTGCTGCCCGGCTTCACCCGCGTCAGAGGCATGGTGGATGCGATAGCTGCCGAGGCGGGCGAGCTGATTCTTTTGGGTAATCACTACAAGGTTACCCCCTTCACCGGTTATGAAGATCGGAGCCCAGTGGCCAACCGGTTTATTAGTCTTAGCGCCATTTCGGTGGGAGACTCGGTGGAGGTCTTTGCGCGCTACATCGACGGCGAACTGACCGCGACCCGCATCCGCCGACTGGAGCGTGGAGGCCAGGATGACAGTATCAGCCTGCGAGGCCCCGTAACCGGAATCGAGACTGAGGGTTTGTTTTCAGTCATGGGAGTCTCGGTCGATGCTCGGGATGCCGAGGGCGCGAATTTGACCGCCGGTTTGAGCAATGGTGATTTGGTGGTCGTAGAAGGGCGCATGACTGGCAGCCGAAGCATGCAAGCAGATCAGGTCTCAGTGCCTGAAAACTTGCCCTGTCCGGAAAGCGGCACAAGCGGTGGTAATGACAGCTGCGACCCGGATTTACCCACGGACGGCAGTGGGCCCGGCGGCGCTTCGGTGCAAAAGCCCTTTTAGCGATGGGGGTTAACTGAATCGGGCCGCCGGGGCCATTCGATCACCAAGCGAGCGCCGCCCAGCGGCGCCTGCTCCACTCTGGCCTCGCCGCCGTGCCAGCGGCTGATCTGCCGCACTATCGCCAGACCCAAGCCAAAACCGGCCGCGTGTTTTTCGGGCGCCTCACGCAAGCGCACAAAAGATTCAAACACTTGGATGCGTGCTTCTGGGGGAATTCCCGGGCCGTCGTCGTCGACAATAATCCTGCAGATCCCTAAACCGCTGAAGAGGTTTACTTCGATTTTGGTGCGCGCATAGTGCAACGCATTTTGAATCAGGTTGAGCAGCGCTCGCTCCATTAGGGGCCAATCGCAGACAAAGTTTTCCTCGCCGGTTGCGCTAATGTCGATCTCGGGTATGTTCGCGGCATTGGCCGTCAGGCGGCGCACTAGCTCGTCCGCCAAGGCCCGCATGTCGCCGGCTTTGTGGTTCAGTTCAGGGCGTTGCTGCTCGAAGCGGGCGTAGTTGAGCAGCTGGTTGATCAGTTGATCCATCTCCGCAACGTCGGCGCGCATCCCCTCCAGTTTGTCTCGGGTTTCTTGCGGAATTTGATTCTCACCGAGCATTTCCAAGGCGAATTTCATGCGCGCCAAAGGGGTGCGCAACTCATGGGAGACCGCATGGGTCATTTCTTTCTGGGTTTGGAGCAGCTCGTGGATGCGCTCGGTCATGCGGTTAAAGGCCCGGGCCAGGCGGTGAGCGGTGGAGCTTGGCGGCAAGCTGACTTTGGGGTACTGCTGGTGCTCGCCAAGACTCAGCGCATGCCGCTCAAGCTTGCTCAAGTCCCGACTTAGGGGCCAGAGCCAAAAAAATACCACTAACGCCAGTACCGCATAGAAGCTAGCCGCCAGCAGGGTCTCCAGCCATCGTTGTTGGCGCTCGCTCTGTTCGACCACCAGCACCAAGTCTTGATGGGGAATTTTCTGATACAAAAACCGCCCG
>CAZKCY010000153.1:0-6207 GCA_964551155.1 uncultured Marinimicrobium sp.
GCGCCCAACTGACCGGCGAAGGCCTTGCGGCCGAAGGCATGTGCCACGAACTTAGCGGCGGCGGCATGCGGGTGGAAACCCAACACGAAATCACCCCGGGAACTGAAATCGAGATAAATATAGTCTCTGAACATGGCCACAGTCCCAGCTTGCACGCCCGGGCCAGAGTGGTGCGCGCTCATGCGGAACAAGGCAGCTACTTTCTAGGCCTAGAAATTCTCGAATTGTTGTCCTGATAGATCAGATCTATCACCCATCAGAGCTGTCACAAAGGGTTTGCGCTCTAATCATATCCCCTCTCTTTGGCGCTCTAAGCGCCTTGCGAGGGGCTCTAGATCTGGGCCTTTAAAACCTTGGTCTCGACCGCGCCGCGCCGTTTTAGGGCGCAACAATCCCTAGATCTGCTCTCAGAAGTCACTGCCGAACTCGTCCTCGACCACGCCGTCGTTAATTAAGTATTCCCGTCGCTGGAGATAGGCATCGCGGATGAATAAATAGCGATCGCCAGTCAAATGCCGCTCCAGATCCAGCAGTTCCGATCGACGGTCCAGATAGCGGAACGCCAATACAGTGTTACGAGTTCGGGTGTGGTCGACCTGCATTAGAGGATCGGTCATATAATCTACCGGCAATGCGACCGCGTCGCGCACGGTGCTGGAACCCAAAAACGGCAATACCAGGTAAGGTCCTTCGCTAAACCCCCAAACCGAGAGGGTTTGACCAAAATCTTCCTGCTCTCCGCCTTCGAGTCCCATTTTCGAGGCTATGTCCCACCAACCCACCACTCCCAATGTGGAGTTGATCAGAAATCGACCCGTGTCTTTGCCTGCGCTGGCGGGCTTGCCCTGCAGCAAACCATTCAAAGCGCTGGGAACTTCCATCACATTGGAAAACACATTGGAAACACCGCGCTCTACAAACTCGGGAGCGACATAGCGATAGGCCTGGGTAGCCGGCTTCAAGAAGTAGCGATCGGCGAAGTCGTTAAACGCGAAGACCTTGCGGTTGAAATCCTCCCATGGATCCTCGTATTCATCCGCCGCCAAGCTGGGGTGGATGCATAGCAATCCAAGGCCTAGCACAATCATCCTTAATTTAGACGCCATAGAGCTGTTCACTGAGGTGCACCTCAAAATGGTGAAATATAAACGACTCTATGATGAGCCATTAACCGGTCGCCAGTCTAGCGAGAATGCCAGCTTTCGTCTGTTAAAAAGTGTTATTTTCAGCCCCTAAAATTCGCCCAGTGCGATCTTGCCTGGGGCAATATCGCCCCATACTAAAACGACCGAGCGCTTATAAAAGACAACTCGGCCGCTGGCGGATAACGCCTATCTGTTTAATCACTAGGCTGATCTTGGGTTTAGAAGCTCAAAGAGGCGCCAACACCCACATAGTCGCTGTCACAAGCCGAGTCACCGCAACCCAAATCGCTTTCCTCCTGGGTATAGTAGCCAAACAGCTTGGCTCGATCCGAGAGCTTGTAGTCGGCGCCCAGGCTCAGCGACTGGCTGCCTTCGAACTTAACATCGGAATCACCCCACTGGGCCTTTAGCGACCAGACATCAGTAGCCTTCCAGAGCGCTGAAACCAGGAAACCGTCGTCGTCGCGCAAATCAGTATCGATGGTCTCGTAAAGGGCGCCCAACTGAACATCGCCAAATGAATATTGGCCTACCAGACGGATCTGGTCAGCTCCGGGGACTACGTCGCTGTCAAGCGCCAAAGCCAGGTAAACTGGACCTTCTTGAAAGACCGTAGAGGCGGAAACCCCATTGTCGACCGTTTCATCTTCGCTGGCGATAAAAGCCACATTGGCCTGCATATTCCGGCCAAACTTGGGCGAGCTGTATTGAACGATATTGCTCGGACGGTTGTCGCCCATCAGCAAAAAGGCTATGTCACCTTCTAAATCGTTGAACAGATCCACCTTGCCCTGGGCCTTCTTTAGCGGGCTGTCAAACTTACCGGCCATGACCGTACCGGCGACGCCCTTCAAGCCGACAAAGATATTGCGCTGGGTGAAGGTGCGCGAGGAGCCACCATCGTCAACGAAAGTCTGATACTCGAGCTGATAAATAGCGCTCAAACCTTCTGAAATCTCTTGCTCGCCTTTTACACCGATACGCGAATTATTGCTCACCAGCTCAACATTGCTGGCGTCATTTTCGTCGGCGTTCTGAAGCGCAACGCTGGCCTTGCCGTAAATCTGCGGATCGGCCAAAGCGGTCAGGGGCAGGCTGGCGGCTACCAACAGGGACATCAAAGTTTTGTTCATGGGGCTCCTCAAAAAAGTCGCTGGTCAAATACTGTGCAATTAAAGATCCAGTCATCGATAGGCTAAAAAGTCCTAGACTGCAAAAATCGTCCTATACCGAGCGAGAGCGGATTCTAGCTCAATATGACGATTTCGTGTCATTATAACTTCAGTTTGATGACACTTTTGTGACAAATACAAATTGACCTAGGCCTGAATTAAAACCCTTGCCACCGAGGTTTGCCATTCCAGTGCCGGAAAAGTGCTTTTTGATCCTGATCTACGTTACTTTTGGCGCCAACTCTTGGCCGGCAATTGTAAGAGTGTTAAATACGGGTCGCTTTTTGTCGTTCAAGCCACTACATTTTGCAAAGCAGAGTCAAAGTTTGCCCTCTGCCCAAGCTTAGGATATAAAAATAGCGACCACCAAAAATAATGGTGTGCGTGGTACCCTGCGCTCCATATATAGAGATTGATTGCCTGACTGGAAAACCGAATGGGAATACCACTCAACGTATTGTTTGTCGAGGATTCAGAGGTCGATGCTGAACTGACGGCGGCCGAGCTGGCACGCGGTGGCTTTACGCTCTATGCCGAACGCGTCGAAACCGGTGGAGAAATGTCTGCGGCTCTGCAGAATGCCGACTGGGACCTGGTTATTTGTGATTACCGGCTGCCCAATTTCAGTGCAGAAGATGCTCTCCAGGCGCTTAAATTCAGTGGCAAGGACCTACCGTTTATTATTACCTCCGGAGCGGTAAACGCTGAAGACACGGTCAACCTTCTGAAGCAAGGCGCCCACGACTTCATGAACAAAGACTCGCTTGCCCGGCTGGTACCGGCCGTAGAGCGAGAATTACGGGAAGCCAAAGTTCGCCAGCAGCGCCAGCAAGCCGAGCAAAAGGTGCGCATTCTCTCGCGAGCGGTGGAACAGAGCCCCGTGTCTGTTCTGATTACCGACCCTCTGGGAAAGATCGAGTACGTCAATCCTCGATTCGAGGAGCTCACCGGTTACACGGCTGCAGAGGCCATGGGACAAGATCTCGGATTTAATCTCCAAGATCGGGAAAGCGCCAACGCCATCAATGATCTTTGGTCCAGCATTTCCAGCGGCCTGGAATGGCGGGGAGAATTCTGCAGTCTGCGTCGCGATGGTCAGCCGATTTGGGAATATGTCAACGTTTCTCCCCTTAAGGATCAGGACGGACAACTTACCCATTACATAGCTGTAAAGGAAGACATTACCGTAAGGCGCAGCTACGAGGAGCAGCTGTTGCGCCAGGCGCACTATGACCAATTGACCGGACTCGCCAACCGGGTTTTGTTGATCGACCGCTTAAACATCGCCGTTGAAAATGCCCGACGCACCCATTACCAAGTAGCACTGTTGGGCATTGACCTGGACCGGTTCAAGAATGTGAACGACAGTCTTGGCCACAGTATTGGCGACAACGTCTTGCAGGAAGCTGGTCAGCGTCTGAGCCGCTGCATTCGCGGGGGCGACACCCTAGCCCGAATGGGTGGGGACGAGTTCGTCATAGTACTGCCAGAAGTCTCTGACCTGCTCCAGGTCCAAAGAGTTGCCGAACAGATCCTACGCCAGTTCGAACAGCCTTTTACTATTCTCGGCAAGGACTATTACGTTACTACCAGTATCGGCATAGCCCTCTATCCGGACGACGGCGCAAATCCCCACTTGGTGATGCGCAATGCCGACCTTGCCATGTATAAAGCTAAAGACTTAGGCCGCAACCAGTATCACTTTTTTACCGAGGATATTAACCGTCAGCTTTTGCAGCGCCTGGAGTTGGAAGTTCGCTTGAGGCACGTCGTCGATAGGAATGAGCTGATTCTGCACTATCAGCCGATTTACGATCTGCAAACCGATGAAGCGACTGGCTTTGAAGCTTTGGTACGCTGGCCTCAGGCTGATGGCAGCATGTATATGCCTGGCTATTTTGTTCCCTTGGCCGAAGAGCTGGGCATGATTCAGGAAATTGACTTCTGGGTTCTGAACAGAGCCTGCCGAGAAGCGGCGCCGCTGCTCAATCGCGGCTCGAAGAAGCTGCGCCTGGCTTTGAACATTTCCCCCAAACAGTTGGAAATGCCGGGCTATGCCGAAATGGTGGCCGAGCAGTTACAACTCAACGCTCTGGAGCCGGAACAGTTGGAGTTGGAAATTACCGAGCGGATACTGGTCAACGACAGCGGCGCGACACCGAGCAATATCGAAGCACTCTGCGCCATGGGAGTGCGCCTGTCGATAGATGATTTCGGCACCGGCTATTCATCCCTGGGATACTTGCAACGCTACCCTTTTCATACCCTGAAAATTGACCGCAGCTTCGTCTCCAACATAGGTCTCAATCCCCATGCCGGGCGTCTGATCGAAACCATTATTACTATGGGACATGGACTCGGGATGGAAGTTATCGCCGAAGGCATCGAGTCCGACCAGGAACGTCGCTTTCTCAAAAGCTGCGGCTGTGACCAGGCCCAGGGCTTCCTGCTCAGTCATCCCTTACCCCTTGAAGAAGCCGGTAAAAAACTGGATATCCCCTGGCACCTCTCTGCCAATTCGTTGCTATAAGCAAAAATAATGCGGCTCGCTAAATACTCCCGGGCTGGCTGTATAGCATTGAATCCTGAATAAAAAAGCTCCCGCCAAAAAGCGGGAGCCAAAGTTTCGAAGCAACAATATTTATTCTCGATTTAAACTAAGCTTACCCCGAGGGAATGACTCGCCAGCCAAATTCCCGAGCCTGGGTTTCCAAGCCCCGACCGCCAGCGACGACCACCGGGTGACCTACCGCCTGCAACATGGGCAGATCCGAAACATCATCGCCGTAGGCAAAACAATCTGCCGCCGACACTTGTTGTTCCTTAAGAAATTGCCTGATAGCCTCGGCTTTGCCCTCGCCAATGGTTTGCGGTGGCAAAATCTCTCCGGTATAGAAGCCATCCTGCACCTTCATTCTGGTTGCCAGAATCGACTCCACCCCCAACACTTTGGCTATCGGCTCAAGCAAAGCGGGAAAGGAGCCTGAAACAAAAACCCCTGGCCTGCCTTGCCGCTGGTGCTCAAGCAACTCCTCGACCACTTGGCTGTGAAAAAAATCCGGTCTGTCCGCGTGCAGCTGCTCGAACCATTGCTGGCCGGCCTCACGCACAGCCGCTTCACTGCGTCCGGCAAAGTGACTGTAGTAAAGCCGATTCAAGGCGGCCCAGCAGGCACCCGGGTGAAGTTGAGTGCGCAGATCGGCTCGGTAACGATACTCAGCCGCCGAATCGGGATATTTCCGATACCAGAAATCCTGAAAGCTGAGCATGCTCTTGACCGAAATTAGGGTGTCGTCCACATCAAAAAACGCGTAACTAGTGGAAGACTGCTGATGGTTGATCTGTATATTCATAAAGTTTCTCTCCCAATGGATGTATTACTGGTTTTGAGCCGTTTTGAAAGGGTCATCCAGCTCCTGGGGTTGGGTATCAAACGTCGCCAGATACCGACTTTGAGTTCGCTCTGCCTGCAAAGCCTCACTCCGGCTTATGCGCTCTCGATCCATGGCGGCGAACGAGAAGCTCAGAGATGAAACCTCGGTGTGACACTGACGCACCACCGCTTCAGTGGTAAAAGCGAGCTTGCGTGGGTTGTCGATCTGCTTGCTCAATACCCGGCATTCGATAGTCGCAGCGACAGGAAAGGCAAAGTTGTTATAGTTAACCGACATATCGTTGAGCACAAACGCATAGCTCAAACCGTTGGCAGGCAAGTAATGGTTCTCAACCACGGCCAGCATGGCCTGACGCGCCGCTTCGATAAGCAACATGCCCTGAAGATGCTGGCCACTTTGGTGATCACTCATCAACTCACATTGCTCGTCGATCATCAGATGCAGCTCAAAACGGTCTTCAGATATCTGCCTAGGGACCGAAATAAGGGTATTCTC